>USKL01000323.1 GCA_900555225.1 uncultured Collinsella sp. | reverse complement strand
GTACCAAGCAGATTCTCATTTATCGCCACCCTCCTTGCGCTCGATCGTCACGGTCTTATCATTTGCCTTGAGCAGATACAGATTGCCCGTAAGGTGCGTTAGTTCGCCACCCGTCACCGCACCCGGCTCGCCATTATTGGCGCGGAACATGAGCCAAGCCTCGTCATGAAAGTTGTCCAGGTTGAGCGTCCAGGCATCTGCACTTGTATCCACGTTCACCGTAACCGACGAAAAGCGCTGGATGGCACCGGAGCACTCCTACGCCGTCTGGTGCCGCAGATCGGGCGCCGACTTGGTAAGCCAGTCCAGGTAGTCGGTCAGGCCGCCCTTGTAGACCTCCCAGCCCTCCTTGGCTCCGCGACCGGGATCCAGTAGGTCGTCCGGATGCATAAAGTGCGTACTCACGTAGTGCATGTTGAGCTCGGACACGGCTGCCAGGCGCATATAGGAATCGTCGACCATGCCGCCCGAAACAATACGTGGCTGCTCCACAATGCCATCGCTCGCCACGCCAAACTCCTGCACGTACGGCAGGTCGGTGCCATCCTCAAAATACGTACTGGCAATGGTCTTAATACGAGGAACGTCGGTACCGATAAGCTTGCGCGCTCGGTCCGAAAGGATATTCGACGGCGGTACGTAAACCGAGCCGTGCGCGTTGGGCAGTACCTCGTCCTGAAAGGCTATAAGCTCGTTGAGCGATGCGACGAGCGCCTCCTTGTTCTTCCACGTCTTGTAGTCGTACAGTGTGCCATAGTCGGTATCCCAGAGCGCCAGCGGCTGATGGTTGTAGCCGTGGAAACCCAGCTCTCCGCCCATCTGCAGCAACATGCCGCCAAAGTAGCGGAACTGCGTGGTATCGGCCTGGCGCGCGGGCTCGGTCTGGTTGACCGCGTCCTCGTAGTTTTCGATCATCACGCCGGTAAAGCGAACGCCATATTTTTGCGCGAGCTTTTGCAGATCGGGCCACCAGACCTTGGCATAAAAGTCGGCGATGGATAGCCCGTAGTCGCGTTTGATGTAGGTGCCGTCGCCCGAGGGCACGGGGCTGGGAAAGTCATCCAGATAAAAGACAGCGCTGTTGATGACCGGATAGGCCGTGGCATCGCCCAGCAGGCTGATCGCCGCGGCGTAAAAGCCGCGCATGACCTTGTCATAGATACCGATATTGCACACCACGGTGCGACCGCTACCGCAGTCATTCGACCAAATGAGCGGGGCGCCCGCATCGCCGGTCATAGCCCACACACGAGCCGTCTCGCGCAGCGAAACCGAAAGCGACGAATCAAAGGGGTCCGAGAGCTCGTAGCGCTCTCCCCCGCCCAGCATAAAGTCCTCGCTCGGCACAATGCTTTCGGCTTTTACATAGTCATATCCGGCCGATTCAATGCCAAGCTTGGAGGCAATCACTTGCAGATAGCTCGAGTTATCCGGCGGCATGGCGAGCATAAGCGAACCGCCGGCACTCACCCAACTCATAATGTCGCTCAGGTGCGTACCGAGCCCATCGAGCGACGGCATGAGCAAAATCACGCGATCGTAGGAGGTCAGCGAGGGAATGGCATCCGCGCCGTCCAGCGCAAGGTCCACGTCGCGGTGCGCGATCTTCATGTCGAGCAGAATCTGGTCGAACTGCTCCTTTACGTCCTCGACGCCAGCTTGATCGGAATCGGTAATGACCAGGCACGTGGGCTTTTGGCCAAATATTGCCGAGGAAGCCGGCACCGCATCGTTGGCGGCAAGCATCCCAAGCTTATGCTGGCCCGCACTGTACTGTACGCCAGCGCGCTCCACCAGCAGCACGGCCGCCATGGCAATAAAGACCGCCCACACCACAAGCAAGCCCATCCAGCGAAAATGGCCCGCACGGTCGCGGATATGCTGTACCACGCTCATCGGGCCTCCTCTCCGTTGCGCCAAAACGCCAGTTCCTCGCGGTTGGCGGCGCTCAAGTACACATGCTGATTGTCGATCGCATCGATCACACAGCGGACCTCGTC
>USKL01000322.1 GCA_900555225.1 uncultured Collinsella sp. | reverse complement strand
GAGGCCGTCGCCCCCCAGCACGATGTCGACATCGTCGACGTCGAGCTCGTGGGTGCCACCAAGGCCCCCTGCGTGCGCGTGCGTATCGAGGGTGCCGAGGGTCAGAGCCTGTCGCTCAACGACGTCACGGCCAACACCAAGTGGGTCGGCGATGTAATTGAGGAGCTCGACCCCATCTCTTCGAGCTATACGCTCGAGGTGTCGAGCCCGGGTATGGCGCGCCCGCTGCGCCGCCCGAGTGACTTTGCCCGCTTTGTGGGCGAAAACTGTGAGCTCACCTCCACCGCCACCGAGGGCCGTCGCAAGTACGCCGGCAAGATTGCCGCCGCTACCGAGACGAACGTGACCCTCGAGCTCGAGGACGGCGAGTCTGTTACCCTCGATTTTTCTGATGTTAAAAAGTGCAAGTTGAAGCCCACCTACGACTTCAAGCCCGCGAAGGAAGGAAAGTAAGATGGCAGCATCCGACATGATGTCCGCCCTGATGGAGCTTTGCCAGGAGAAGCACATCGACCAGCTCTACCTGATCGACCGCCTGGAGCAGTCGCTCGCCAAGAGCTATGCCGAGATCCTGCACCTTGAGTGGGGCGCCAAGGTGACCATCGACCGCACCACCGGCAAGATCTACGTCTACCGCCTGGAGCCGATCGACGATTCCATGGACGAGGAGGGCAACTTCACCGAGTTCGAGGAGATCGACGTCACCCCCAAGAACACGAGCCGCATCGCCGCCCAGCACGCCAAGGCAGAGATCAACGCCATCGTGCGTAACTCCGCCCGCGAGCAGATCTACGAGGAGTTCTCCGGCCGCATCGGTGACCTCATCAGCGGCACCGTGCTGCAGTCCACGCCCGACTTCACGATCGTCAAGATCCGCGAGGGCGTCGAGGCCGAGCTGCCGCACTTCGATCAGCGTCGTTACGAGAACGAGCGCAATGAGCGTCCGATGGGCGAGCGCTACCTGCACAATCAGCACATCAAGGCCGTGATCATCGACGTTCGCGACCCCAACTCCAACCTGCAGCCGGTTCGTGGCGAGCACAGCCGTCCGCCGATTGTCATCTCCCGTACCCACCCCGAGCTCATGCGTCGTCTGTTTGAGCAGGAGGTGCCCGAGATCTATGAAGGCACCGTCCAGATCAAGTCGATCGCGCGCGAGCCCGGCCAGCGCTCCAAGGTCGCCGTCCACTCGCTCGACGACCGTCTGGATCCCGTGGGCGCCTGCGTCGGCCCCAAGGGCAGCCGTGTTCGCGCTGTCGTGGGCGAGCTCCGTGGCGAGCGCGTCGACGTCATCCTGTGGGATGCCGATCCTGCCGTCTACGTCGCCAACGCCCTGTCGCCCGCTAAGGTCACCCGCGTCCTCATCGACGAGGAGAAGGCCTACGCCGGCGTCATCGTGCCCGACGACCAGCTGTCCCTCGCCATCGGCAAGGAGGGCCAGAACGCCCGCCTCGCCGCGCGCCTGACCGGCTGGCACATCGACATCAAGTCCGAGACGCTTGCCGCCGACATCCTCAAGAACGTTCCCGTTCACGAGGAGCCCGCCGCCGACCTGATCGGTGACGAGGAGGACGAGGACGTCCGCCGCTGCGAGTACGTGTCCGAGGACGGCATCCAGTGCCGCAACCAGGCTCGTCCCGGCTCCCGTTTCTGCGGTGTCCACGACACCGACGCCTTCGATGATGCGGAGGACCTGATCTAGCGCGCGGTTGCGCCGGGCGGGTCCCGGCGCGTCTCCCACGCTCGTTCAGTCTCTAGGCACCCAAGGTGCCAGAAAGGGTAGGTGAAGTCATATGGCAAAAGTCCGTGTGTCCACCCTGGCCAAAGAGTTCGGCATGACCTCTAAGGAACTGATGGGTCATCTCGCCGATATGAAGATTCCCGCTAAGTCCGCTTCCTCCACCTTGGAGGACGCCTATGTCGCCATGGTCCGCAAGCAGCTCGCCTCGGTGATCGAGGCCCGCGCCCAGGAAGTCGAGGCCGCCAAGCAGGCCGAGGAGCAGGCAGCTGCCGCCGAGGAGGCC
>USKL01000321.1 GCA_900555225.1 uncultured Collinsella sp. | reverse complement strand
GCGTCAACAGGCAGCAGCCACACTTGCCAACCGCTGCGACTGCATGGTCGTGGTGGGCGGCAAGAACTCGGGCAACACCCGCCGCCTGGCGCAGATTTGCGCAGACGCCTGCGAGCGCACGTATCATATCGAGGAAGCTTCCGAGCTCCAGTCCGCGTGGTTTACCGACGCTCACCACATCGGTATCACCGCCGGAGCCTCCACCCCGCAAGAACACATCGAGCGCGCCGTCGCGCGCATCAAGGAGCTTTGCCACTAATCATGGACCAGACCGTACCCGCATACGCCGCCGAGGTGGCCGATTACGGGCGCAGCCGCGACCCCGAGCCGGGTGAGGGCGCGCTCGTAAAGAACGTGCGTCCCGAATCGCCCGCCTGGGATGTGGGTATCGAGCCGGGCATGCGCGTGCTCGCGGTCAACGGCGAGCAGCTTACCGACATGATCGTGTGGCTCTGGGAGGCCGACGACGACACCGTCGACCTCGAGGTATTCGACCCGCGCGACAACAGCGTCACCCCCGTCGAGCTCGACCGCTTCCCGGGCGAGGACTGGGGCCTTGAGTTCGATGGCCCCATCTTCGACGGCATGCGTACCTGTGTGAACGCCTGCGTGTTCTGCTTTATGACGATGCTCCCCAAGGGCGGCCGCTCCACGCTTTATATTCGCGATGACGACTACCGCCTGAGCTTTTTGCAGGGCAACTTTGTCACGCTCACGAACCTCTCCGACGAGGATGTTCAAAACGTCATCCAACGCAACATGAGCCCCATGAACGTGTCGGTCCACGCCGTGAGCCCCGACGTCCGCCGTCGTATGATGGGCCGCAACGCCCAGCGCGGCATGGACGTACTCGAGGCCATCATGGCCGCCGGCATCGAAATTCACGCACAGATCGTGTTGTGCCCCGGCATGAATGACGGCGAGGAGCTGGAAAAGACCCTGCGCTTTTGCGAGGAGCACGAGCAAATCACAAGTCTGGGCATCGTGCCGCTCGGTTTTACCAAGCATCAGAACCGTTTTAGCTGGTCCTACAGCGACAAGCCCGAGCTGGCGCGCGAGACCATCGCTATGATCAGGCCCTTCCAGGACCGCGCCTATGAGCGCTTTGGCCGCCACACCTTCCAGACGAGCGACGAGTTCTATCTGGACGCCGGCATCGAGCCGCCCGAGGCCGACTTTTACGACGGCTATCCGCAGTACTACGACGGCATCGGCATGATCCGCTCGTATCTGGACGAGACCGACGACGTGCTTACCGCCGACGCCGAGCGCCTAGCCCACGTCCGCGAGGCCATTGCCGCCCGTAGCCAGCGCCTCCTGTGCCTCTCCGGCGCCAGCGCACGCGACACCGTGGCGCGCTTTGTAGAATCGCCACAGGGGCTCGCCGGCACCGTCACGGCCATCAAGAACCGCTACTTTGGCGGCAACGTGGACGTGACCGGCCTCATCGTCGCGTGTGACATTCTGGAGCAGCTGCCCCAAGATCTGTCGGGGGTTATGCTCTTTGTGCCTAAGCTCATGTTCAACGCTGACGGCATGACGCTTGACGAGTATCATCGTGACGATTTACTCGCAAGCCTTAAACACCGCGGTGCCGAGGTTCATGTGGTGTCGACCATGCCGCATGAGCTGCTCGATACCCTGGAGCATATCCTTGGCATTGTGCCTGCCGACTCTACTAATTCCGCTGACCCTACCCATTAAAGGAGAGCTGATGAAACCTATCGTCGCCGTCGTCGGACGCCCCAACGTGGGCAAGTCCACGCTCGTTAACCGCCTGGCCCAGACCTCGGACGCCATCGTCCACGAGTCTCGCGGCGTCACGCGCGACCGCTCGTATCACACGGCCGATTGGAACGGCCGCGAGTTCACCATCGTCGACACGGGCGGTATCGAGCCGCTCAAGAGCGACGACGTCTTTGCCACGTCCATCCGCGACCAGGCGCTCGCCGCCGCCGAGGAAGCCGCCGTCATCCTGTTTGTGGTCGATGGCCGCACCGGCGTCACCGAGGAGGACGAGTCGGTCGCCCGCATGC
>USKL01000320.1 GCA_900555225.1 uncultured Collinsella sp. | reverse complement strand
AACGCCGGCTCCTCGTCGGCCTCGCCGTCATCGGCGAAGGCGCGGTCGAACTCGAGCCCGCAGACGCCGTAGTCGCAGCAGCACTCGACCATGTGCCTGCACTCGGCGCAGGTCGGGCCGCGCTCGCCGAAATGCCGGTCGATTGCCGCGTCGGTGCATCCCGGCGGCAGGTTGTAGCCGCTGTCCGGCTCATAGCTGGCGTCCAAGGCGGGTCACCTCCTCGCACCACGCCTCGCGCTCGTACTGCTCGATGAACCAGTGCGCGTCGTCCTTGATTTCCTCGAGCGGGTCGTCCATGTCCTCCAGCTCGCCGTCCGGCACGTCGATGATGTGGCACTCGGTAATCTCGAATCTCATTTGGTCTCCAAACTCGTATGCGCCCTGGGCTTCACGATGTCCCGCGGGTCTTCGCCCATCGCCTCCGCGAGGTTGAGCAGGAAGTTCATCTTGACCTCCCGGCCCTCCCTGATCGCGTGGCTCAGGCTGCTGAGGTTGACGCCGGCCGCACGCGCCAGCTGCTTGAGCGGGACGTGGTTGTCGACTCTCCAGTGGGCGATTCTGTCTGCATCCAAAACGTACTCGGTCGCCATCGCGTCACGCCCTCTCGAATCGGTTATGGTCGAGCCACCAGCTCGGGCACTGCTCGAGGCCCATCCATACGCGGTAGCGCATCCAGTCCTTCTGGCGGTCGGCGTTGGCGCACCCGTTGGGGCGTCCGTACAGGCATGTCGTGCAGTTTTCTGGCACGTCTCTCTTCTCGACGACGATCACTGCTCCACCACCCTTCCAGTCGAAATCGCCAGCCCGCATTCGTGACAATAGTTCGGCACACCGTACTCGCCGATTTCCGCGCCGCATATCGGGCAAAACACGTTGCCCTCCATTGCATCCGGTATGAAAGGCCTGCCTATGGGACGGTCGATGAGATCGGCGAGATGCAGCAGGTCTTTATAGCGCGGAAACCCGCGAACCCCACAAAACACAACATATAGAGCAGCGAACGGAGAGTAGTCTGGGTCGTCGTTCAGGTCGTCTTTGCGTCTGTTGGCTGCATTTCGTATATTCGCCGCTACATTGCGGCGCTCTTCATCTGTAATCAATCGTTACCACCGCTCCTAAGCTTGCGGATGCGCCTGAAAATGTCCCTGAAGGCGCGCCCGCTTTGGTAGGTACAAGTGCCAGAGCCGGGATGTGCCGGACATACCGAGCATTTGCCGGTGGGGTTAAAGTACCGACAATGCGGGCTGATGGTGTCGTCAGGACTCCCAGCTCGTCTCAGGTCCTCTTCCAGCTTCTCCCAGCTGTCGGGCGGCTCCGGTGGCGTGAGGTAGAAGGAACTGCAATAGTCATATCGGCAATCCATGAACACGACGCCCCACTTTAGGCCGGGCATCGTCTGTACCACGGAATAGGTAAAGCGGTTGACCTCAAAACACTTGCCGTCCTCGTTGTACAGAACTTTGGTATCGAGCGGGATCTCACGGCCTTCCGCGTCTTTCGGCAACTCTACGCAAGCCATGGCGCGTCCAACCTCCCCCTGTCCCTGTTGCGCTTGAGGCAGCGCAGCATCGCGTTGTCCACGTCCTGCTGCGTGAGGCCCATCCACGCCATCATGTTTGCGCACGCCTGGATGCAGTCGGCGAGCTCGTCGACCACGTCCTCGTCGCAGCGGTTCTGCCACGCACCGAACACCTCGGCGGCCTCCTCCAGCGGCTTCAGCGCCTTGGCCTTCGGCTCGTCGCCGATGTCGAACGTCTGCATGCAGATCGAATAGTTGGCCATCATCCCTCCCTCGGCGGCAGGCCGAGATATCCCGCTATATCGGCCACGCGCCTGTCGTACTCAACTGCCATCTCGTCATCTAGGTTGGGGCCGACCTGCTGCCAGAGCCACATGCTCACGCCCTCGAGGAACCCGACGGCGCGCGTGGCCTTGGTGCGTGCGCCCACTGACGGCAGCGCCAAGGCACCGTCGTTCTCGAGCATCTTCCTGATCGGCTCGATGATTTCCGGGTGGTCGCTCATCGCGCCTCCCAGTAGTT
>USKL01000319.1 GCA_900555225.1 uncultured Collinsella sp. | reverse complement strand
CGTGTAGCCGGCGCCGTGAGAGCAAAAGACCGAGTCGGGCGTGTTGGGCAGATCGGCCTCGGGCTCATAGGCGGCCGCCTCGATGACGCGCTCGGCATCATGACAAGCCGCATAGCCGGCAAACTCTAGGTACAGATGACCGCGACCGCTCGTGTAGGCAGCCACCTCCAGCGCGTAATCCTGCACCTCAGATGCCGGCACGCGACCCACAAGCTTCGCCCGGTCTCCCGCCATCGTCGGCGGCTCGTACTCGGCACCCATACGCGTGGCATCCGAGAGCGCCCGACCCACGCACTCCCCCGGCACCTCGAGCTCAAAGTGGTACCACGGCTCCAGCAACACGGCCGCGCCGGCCTCACGCGCCTGCATCAAACCCTGACGAATCGCGCGGTACGTGGCCTGGCGAAAGTCGCCGCCCTCGGTGTGTTTGGCATGCGCACGGCCGCCCGTGAGCGTAATGCGCACATCGGTGATGGGCGAGCCGGTCAGCACGCCCAGGTGATCGCGCTCCATGGCGTTGGTGAGTGCCAAACGCTGCCAGTTAAGATCGAGCTCGTCGGTCGAGGTCACGGTGCCAAACTGCACGCCCGAACCCGCCGGCAACGGCTCCAGGCGCAGATGCACCTCGGCATAGTGGCGCAGTGGCTCAAAGTGGCCCACGCCCTCGACCGGCTGCGAAATAGTCTCCTTATAGAGGATGCCGCCGGGCTCAAACTCGACTGCAAGGCCAAAACGATCGGCCAGCACGCGCTGCACGACCTCGAGCTGCACCGCTCCCATGAGCTGCAGATGTATTTGTTCAAGATGCGTGTTCCAGCTTACGCCGAGCATGGGATCCTCGTCGGCAAGCTCGGCCAGCGCTTGGAACACCGTATGGACATCGTGCTCGTTCGGCAGCACCGTATAGGTGAGAACCGGCGCAATGACAGGCGCATCGCCTGCGGGCTCCGCGCCCAGGGCGTCCCCTGGGCGAACGTGCGCAAGACCCGTCACGGCACAAATACCGCCAGCAGCAACTTCTTGGACAAGCTCATACTTCTCGCCGTTATAGATGCGTACTTGATCGACCTTCTGCTCCCATGTCTCGGCACCGGAACGTCCGTCAATCATCTGCTTGGCGCGCAGCGTGCCACCGGTCACTTTAACCCAAGCCAAACGCTCGCCGCGATCTCCGCGGCTGACGCGATAGACGCGCGCGGCAAACTCCGGGAGCCACGCCTGTTCACGCATCAGCGCGCATATGCCATCCAGCAGCTCGTCCACGCCTTGGTCTTTGAGCGCCGAGCCGGCAAAGCAGGGAAACAGTTTGCGCTCCGCGACGAGCCGCGACAACGTTTCGGCAGACAACTCACCTGCTTCAAGAAACTCATCGAGCGCCACCTCGTCCAACGCCGCAGCATCCTCTTGCACAGCGCCGCCCGCCAGCAAATCTTCGGCATCCAGACAGCCCTCGGAAAGACGCTGGCCGAGCTGCGCCAGCAGCGCATCGCGACCAGGGTTCTCAAGATCGATCTTATTGATAAAGATGAACGTCGGGATGTCATAGCGCGCAAGCAGGCGCCACAGGGTTTCGGTATGCCCCTGCACGCCGTCGTTGGCGCCCACAACCAAAATCGCGTAGTCGAGTGCGCGCAGCGTGCGCTCCGCCTCGGCAGAAAAATCGACATGTCCCGGCGCATCCACGAGCATGACGTGGGTATCGCCATGGTCGAGCACAGCCTGCGACGAGAAGATCGTAATACCGCGCTCGCGCTCAATCTCGTTCGTATCCAGATGCGAATCGCCATTGTCCACGCGGCCGCGCTTGCGAATGCGGCCCGCGTTGAATAGCATGGCCTCGGCCAACGTGGTCTTGCCGGCATCGACATGCGCCAAGATTCCAACGACCGCTTGCTTCGACATGGCTCTCCTCTTATTACAAGCCCATCGCACGCGGCAACGGGCGTCCTCGTTCCACACTGGATGATACAATTTACGGGCCGGCGGGCGAAGCGGGCCCTATCCCCCGACCGAGCTCATCGCCCTGCGTTGCCGCGCGGCGA
>USKL01000318.1 GCA_900555225.1 uncultured Collinsella sp. | reverse complement strand
GGACGACATCGGTCATAAAGTAGTAGCGATAGCCCTCGACGCCCAGCATGTCGATAACGTCCTGCGGAGCGATGGCGTTGCCGCGGCTCTTGGACATCTTCTCGGCCTTGCCGGTCTCGGCATTGCGCACGGTCAGGAAGCCGTGGGCAAAGACGTGCTCGGGCAGGGCCTCGCCGATGGCCATGAGCATGGCGGGCCAAATGACGCAGTGGAAGCGGATGATGTCCTTACCCACGATGTGGAACTGCGCGGGCCAGCGATAGGCCAGCTCGGCACGCGCCTCGTCGGTGTCGACACCGTAGCCGACGGCCGTCATATAGTTGAGCAGCGCATCGAACCACACGTAGGTCACGTGACCCTCGTCAAACGGGACCTGAATGCCCCAGTCAAAGCTCGTGCGGCTCACGGAAAGGTCGTTAAGGCCGCCCTCGACAAAGCTGCGAACCTCGTTCATGCGGAACGCAGGCTCGACAAAGTCGGGGTGCTCGTCATAAAGCTTGAGCAGCTTGTCCTGGAAGGCGGAAAGCTTAAAGAAGTAGGACTCCTCCTGCACGCGCTCAAGCGGACGGTGGCAGTCGGGGCACAGGTGCTGGCCGACGCTGCCGTACTCCTCGTCGCCCTTCTGGACCTGGGTATCGGTGAAGTAGGTCTCGTCAGGCACGCAATACCAGCCGTCGTAGCTGCCCTTATACAGGTAACCGGACTCCTTCATGCGCTCCCACAGGTACTGCACGGCATGATGCTGGCGCGGCTCGGTGGTGCGGATGAAGTCGTCGTTGGAAATCTCGAGCTTGCTCCAAAGCTCTTTGAAGTGCGGAGCCTGGCTGTCGGTCCACTCCTGCGGCGTCATGCCATGCTTGGCTGCGGCCTCGGCGACCTTCTCGCCGTGCTCGTCCATGCCGGTCAGGAACTTAACGTTATAGCCGGCGGAGCGGCGATAACGAGCCTGAACGTCGGCGATGATGGTGGAATAAGCCGTGCCCAGGTGCGGATCGGCGTTGACGTAGTAGATGGGCGTCGTGATAAAGAACGAAGGCTTGCTTTGATCCATGGGGTTTGTCCTCCAGAAAAACGTTGCATACAGGGGATGATTCTAGCGCAAGGGCTGGATATCCTCCATCTATTGCATATCGAGCACCATGGCATAGACATCGCGCTTGCGGCGCGAATACTTCTGAGACAGGCGCTTGGCCACCGCAGAGGCGGGCTCCCCCTCCTCGAGTGCGGCGCGGATATCCTCGCGCAGGGCCTCGTCGGGATCCGCTGCCTCGGCGCCAACCGGCACGATGCCGGCCTCCTCATCCTCGCTCGGCGGCGCGATGACCAGCGCAATCTCGCCCTTTACCTCGCCGCGAGCACGCAGCTCCTCGGCGAGCTGGGCAGCGGGCCCGCGCAAGACCTCCTCGTGCAGCTTGGTGAGTTCGCGGCAGACGGCAACCTCACGCTGGGGAAAGACCTCTGCCGCGGCCTCGAGCGTCGCCACGATGCGATGTGGAGACTCGTAGAAGATGAGTGCGCCGGGCACCACGGCAAGGCGCTGCAAACGGCGCACACGGTCGCCGTGCTTTCGGCCCAAAAAACCCTCGAAGAAAAAATGCTCGCAGGGAATGCCAGACGAAACGAGCGCCGTGACGCAAGCAGAGGGCCCGGGAATAACTTCGACGGGCACATCGGCCTCACGCGCCGCCTCGACCAGCGCCTGGCCGGGATCGGACACGCTCGGCATGCCGGCGTCCGAGGCAAAGGCGAGGGTCTCCCCCGCCAGCAGACGGTCGACCAGGCCGACGGCGCGGCTGGCGATCACATTCTCGTCGCAACGGACAAGCGGCTTGGAAATGCCCAGGTGCATCAGCAGCTTTGACGTCACACGCGTGTCTTCGCAGCAGATGGCATCGGCGGCGGCAAACGCCTCGCCAACGCGCGGGGACAGGTCGCCCAGGTTGCCGATGGGCGTGCCGACCACATAGAGTTTGCCCGTATGGGCGCTGTTTTGCGTCATATCAACCTATTCAATCATGCCGCGCTCGAGCGTACCGAGCGCCGCGCGGGCGTCCCATGCTGCAATGCGCTTCTCGGTCT
>USKL01000317.1 GCA_900555225.1 uncultured Collinsella sp. | reverse complement strand
GCGGGGCCTCGTCGGGGCTCAGCACCTCGCGGTTAAAGAGCAGCTCGTTTTTCTTTTTGAAAAGGTTGGGGGCCTCAGTCTTCTGCTTTTTGTGGCCGGCGCCCTTCTCGCAGCGGTTGCCGGTAATGAAGCGCCTACCGCCGCCAAAGTCGTTGACGGTAAGCTGGCAGTTGTTGGAGCAGCGACCGCAGCGGACATGCTTTTGCGTCACGGTGAGGTGCGCGATGTCCTCGGCTGAAAGGATGGTCGAGGTGCCGTCGGCGCCGGCGCGATCGCGGGCGAGCAGGGCCGCACCGTAGGCGCCCATGCAGCCGGCGATGTCGGGACGCACGGCATGAACGCCGGTGAGCTGCTCAAATGCGCGCAGCGTGGCATCGGACATAAAGGTGCCGCCCTGGACGATCACCTGGCTGCCGATCTCCTTGGGATCGCGCAGCTTAATGACCTTGAACAGGGCATTCTTGATGACGGAATAGGACAGGCCGGCCGCGATGTCGCCCACCGTGGCGCCTTCCTTTTGCGCCTGCTTGACGCGCGAGTTCATAAAGACCGTGCAGCGGCTGCCCAGGTCGACGGGGGCCTTAGCAAGGATGGCGGCGTCGGCAAACGCGCGCACGTCCATGTTCATAGAGACGGCGAAGCTCTCGATAAAGCTACCGCAACCCGACGAGCAGGCCTCGTTGAGCATGATGTGCTCGATAACGCCGTCCTTCACGCGCAGGCACTTCATGTCCTGGCCGCCAATGTCCAGGATAAACTCGACGCCGGGCAGGAATGCCTTGGCGCCGCGCAGGTGCGCGACGGTCTCGATCTCGCCGGAATCGGCCTTGAGGGCCTCGATGAGCAGTGCCTCGCCGTAGCCCGTGGTGGTCACGTGGCCGATGGTGCAGCCGGCGGGGATGTGGTTGTAGAAATCGGCCATGATGACCTTGGCCGTGCCCAGGATGTCACCGTTGTTGTTGCCGTACCAGGTGTGCAACAGCTGGCCGTCCTCGCCCACGAGCGCGGCCTTCATGGTGGTGGAACCGGCGTCGATACCGATGAACACGCGGCCGGAGTAGCCGTCGAGCTTACCCTTGGGGACGACCTCGGTGTCGTGGCGAGTCTTGAACTCGGCAAAATCCTCGTCGGTGGCAAAGAGCGGATCCAGGCGCTCGACCTCGGCACCCTGCGTGTCACCCAAGCTGTCGATGGCCTCGATGAGCTGCGGGAACGTGCTGAGCTTGTTGGACTCGTGCGCCATGGCGGCGCCGCTCGCCACAAACAGGTGAGCGTTTTGGGGCACAATGCGGTGCTCTTCGTCCAGGTTGAGCGTGAGGTAGAAGCGGTGGCGCAGCTCAGAGAGATACTGCAGCGGGCCGCCCAGGAAGGCGACGTTGCCGCGAATGGGACGGCCGCACGCCAGGCCCGAGATGGTCTGGGTCACGACAGCCTGGAAGATGGAGGCGGCCACGTCCTCGGGGCGGGCGCCCTCGTTGAGCAGCGGCTGCACGTCGGTCTTGGCAAAAACGCCGCAGCGGCTGGCGATGGGATAGATGGTGGTGGCGTTGGCCGCGAGCTCGTTGAGGCCGCTGGCGTCGGTGTGCAGCAGGGTTGCCATCTGGTCGATGAACGCACCCGTGCCGCCGGCGCAGGTGCCGTTCATGCGCTGCTCGATGCCGTTATCGAAGTAGATGATCTTGGCGTCCTCGCCGCCCAGCTCGATAGCGACATCGGTGGCCGGGATGAGGGTCTCGACGGCACGCTTACTGGCGATGACCTCCTGGACAAACTCCAGGTCGAGCCACTGGGACAGCAGAAGGCCGCCCGAGCCGGTGATGGCGCAGGTCATCTGGGCCGTCGGCAGCACGGTCGCAGCGCCCTCGAACAGGTCGCGGGCGCAGGCACGGACGTCGGTGTGGTGGCGCTGGTACTTGGCGTAGACGATCTGGTTATCGTCGTTGAGCACGGCGAGCTTAACGGTGGTGGAGCCCACGTCAATGCCCAGGTGCAGGTTGCCACAAGCGTTCTCGGGGTTGAAGATTGCGCCTTCGGGGGCGTGGGCGGCGGCTACGGGCTCGGCGGACGTGGCGGGCTCGCTAGCGAC
>USKL01000316.1 GCA_900555225.1 uncultured Collinsella sp. | reverse complement strand
AAAGCATTGTCGCGGACATCGAGCGCGTTGTGCGCATCGAGAGCACGGAGGACCTGCCAGCGGCAAAACCCGGCGCACCGTTTGGCCCTGGCCCCCGAGCTGCGCTTACCGAGGCGCTTGACATCGCGCGTGGTATGGGCTTTGAGGTCCACGACGTCGACGGTTACGTGGGATACGCCGACCTGCCGGGCGAATCCGATACGCAGATCGGCATCATCGGACATGTCGACGTGGTTCCCGCCGGCCCTGGCTGGAACACCGACCCGTTCACCATGGAGCGCCGCGAGGGCTGGCTGCTCGGTCGCGGCGTGATTGACGACAAGGGCCCGGCGGTATTGTCACTCTACGCCGGCGCCTACTTGCTCAAGCACGGCATTGTTCCGCGCTACACCTTCCGCGCGCTGCTGGGCTGCGATGAGGAAGTGGGCATGTCCGACGTTCACCATTATCTGGAAAATCACGCAGACCCCGACTTTTTGTTTACGCCCGATGCCGAGTTCCCGGTCTGCAATGCCGAGAAGGGCCAGTTTGGGGCGACGTTCGTGAGCCCCAAGATCGACGGCGGGCGCATCGTGTCGTGGAGCGGCTCCGAGGCGAGCAATGCCATTCCGTCGCAGTCCATCTGCGAGCTTGCGATTGCCGCCGATGAGTTGCCGGCGCCGGTCGAGAACGCCGATCGTCTGGAGATCACGGCGCTTGATAATGGCCATGCGCAGATTTTCGCCCACGGTATCGGTGGCCATGCTTCGATGCCCGAGGGAACGATCAATGCCGTCGGCCTGATCGTGTCGTATCTGCGCGAGGCCGAGGACGCGTTTGGTGCACGCGACGAGCGCCTGCTGACGCCTGCCGAGCATGAGTTCGTCAAGTTCCTGGCCTTTGTGTATGCGGATGCCTATGGCCGCGGCCTAGGTATCGATGCGACGAGTCCGGCGTTTGGCCCGCTTACCTGCAACGCTGGAGTCATCCGCGTGGCGGATGGCCATATTGAGCAGGTCATCGACGTGCGCTTCCCCGACAGTACGAGTGCCGATACCATCCGCGAGCAGCTCGACCCGCTCGTGGGCCGTTTTGGCGTGACGTGCCAGCTGGGTCGCGCGAAGGTGCCGTTCTCGGTGTCTGCCGACGATCCGGCCGTGAAGGCGCTTATCGATACCTATAACGAGTTCACCGGCAAGCATGCTGAGCCCTTTGCCATGGGCGGCGGCACGTACGCGCGCAACTTTGCCCGCGCCGTCTCGTTTGGCCCCGAAGAGACCGGCCTGGAGCTGCCCGCGTGGGGCGGCCAGATGCACGGCCCCAATGAGTGCGCCAACGAGGAACAGCTTAAACAGGCGCTCAAGATCTATATTGTTGCGATCCTCCGTTTGAATGAATTAGAGCTTTAAGGTCTCGCGGTTTCCCAATCTAAGTTGCGGTGGAATAGTTCCTAGAATGGGCCATTTGATGGCCAAGCAGGAACTATTTCACCGCAACTTTGTTTTTATTGGTGTAAAAGGTGCGCCATGTTCGGCGCTGGATTGTTATCCGTTTGTAAAGGCTGGGCAGAGCTTGCGGTAAGGGTCTATCAATAGCCCGTAAGAAACCGCAGATAAGGCGGTCGTCGCCCGCTCGAGGCCGTATCTTTCCAAACAGCAAAGCGGGCAGGGTGCCCGCGAGTCGCATGTATGAAAGGAAGATCATGCTCGATCAGGCTTATTCTCGTCGTCAGTTCCTCGGCCTCGCTGGTGGTCTTGCCAGCATCGTCGGTCTCGGTCTCGTTGGTTGCGGCGGCTCCGGCGCATCCGAAGCCGCCGACAAGGGTAGCGCCGCTGCTGCCGAGTCCGTCTCCGGCGAGGTGACCTACGACGGTGCCTCCTCGTTCCAGGCTCTCGTCGAGGCTGCTGCCGAGAAGTTCATGGATGCCAACCCCGACGTCTCCATCTCCGGTTCGGGCAACGGTTCGGGCAAGGGCCTTACCGCTGTTGCCGCCGGCACCGTCACCATCGGTAACTCCGACGTCTTCGCCGAGTCCAAGCTCGAGGCCGACCAGGTCAAGAAGCTCGTCGACCACGAGGTCGCTGTCGTGGGCATGGGCCCCGTCGTCTCCAAAAACG
>USKL01000315.1 GCA_900555225.1 uncultured Collinsella sp. | reverse complement strand
CCCGCCCCTACGAGCGTCTGCTGCACACCAAACGTCGCCGCCAGCCAGGGGGCAATCGCCAGCGGGGCTACGCCGGCAAACATGTTGCCAAAGCCCATGACCGAGTTCACGCGACCGAGCTGCTCGAGCGGGGCCGTCGTTTGCACGATCGTGTTGTGGAGCGGGTTGACGATGCCCCAAGCTATGCCCAGTGCAATCTGGCCGACGAGGGCTACACCCACGTACGGTGTCCCCACATAGAGCAAACTTCCCAGGCCCACGGATATGAGCGCCACGAGCAGGGTTTTAAGGTTGACCAGGTGCGGCGGCAAGCGGAGCGCGAGGACGGCGCCCAGCACCGCGCCGACACCGCTGGCCGACGAGAGCCAGCCCATCCATTCGACACCGACGTGCAGGACATCACGGTAGAAGAACGACTCCAGCGGGTCGAAGGCACCGTAGCCAAAGTTTGAAAGGAAAATAATGCAGAACAGCAGGGCGAGAACGCTATTGGTAAAGACCGTCTTGATGCTGGTCGCGAAGGTGACGCGGGAGGACGTGCTGGGATTGGAGCTTCGTCCCGCACGCTCCCCTTCCTCTGCCGAATCGGCATCCGCATGCCCGGCGACATGGCTGGTCTGCGGCCTAAAGCCCCAACCGGCAATAAGCGCCAGTACGGTAAAGATCATCATGAGCACGAACACCGCACGCGACGACGCAGCAGCTGCGACAAAGCCGCCCAGCGTGGGGCCAACGATGATACTCACGTTTGAGAACATGGCGATGGCGGAGTTGATGTCTTTGAGCTCGACGGGATCATCGGTGAGATATGCCGGATAGGACGTGGCGATGGGCTGGGCAAACCCCATCACGAAGCCCAGGAGCACCGCGCCGAGCAGGACGATGCCGGTCGCGCTGCCAAAAACGAGGATCGCCGCGCCGGTTGCCAGCGTGCCCACGATGCTCAGCAAGAAATGACGGCGCGGGCCCCAGGCGTCGAGCGCCGCGCCACCCGCAAAGGATCCCAAGATCACGAATACGTTCATAAAAAGGACGGCCAGCGATGTCGCCACGACCGAGGCATCGTCTGCATAGGTGAGCGTTCCGATGACACCGATAAAATAACTAGTCTGAAAGCCGGTATATATGAGGAAGCGCATCGCCACCAGGCGCTTGGCCTGCACGGACAGCGATGATTGAGGCTTTGAGAAAAGAGAGGCGAGCATGGAGACTCCTTATTTCATACGAATGCGGACGGCGGGCATTCGCCACCGTCTGTCAAATCAATCTATCCGCATGAAACATTAAGGACGCATCAAGCCCCTTCTCTCCGTTTTTCGCCCGTCATGAACTACTTGGTAGATTGTAAGGCATGTCCCACACATCTACTAAAGCAAAATCCACCACAAAGGTGCCTGGCCCCTTTGTGGTGGAAATGACGTTTGCCCAGATAGAACCTGCCAAAATAAACCTGTCCCTTTTTGGCAGGTTTTAGGCCAGATGGTCTTGGATCAGGTCGCAGATGGCTCGGGCGTCGTTGATGTTGATGGCTCGGGTCGCAAAGCCGGCGTCGAAGGCCTGACGCGCCAGGGCTTCGTTGCAGGCAAGGGCCAGCGTGTGACCGTCGACCAGGTCGAGCGAGCTCTTGCCGCGCAGACGGTCGACACCGGAGCGCGCGACGACGATGTTGTCGAAGCCCTCGGTCTTGTAGCCCTCGATGATCACCACGTCGACATCGTTGTAACGCGACAGCAGCTCGCGCGCGGGCATCTCGTCCTCCTCGCGCGTGTCGGCGTACTCCGCCCAGCGCGTGGCGCAGATAAGGCCCACGTGCTTGGATCCGGCCTGGTGATGGCGCCAGGTGTCCTTAGCGGGCACATCGATATCAAAGCCGTGATGCCCATGATGCTTGAGCGAACCCACGCGCAGACCGCGGCGGGTGAGCTCGGCAATGACCTTCTCAACGAGCGTGGTCTTGCCCGAGTTCTGGTAGCCGATAAACGCGATCGCGGGGACGGCCGGTGCCGGAGCTGCGGGCGCGACGGCGACGGGCGCGCTTGCGAGCGTGGCACCGTCAGCGGCCACGGACTCAACGGCAGTGGCCTGACGCTCTGCACGATCCCACACGCCCG
>USKL01000314.1 GCA_900555225.1 uncultured Collinsella sp. | reverse complement strand
GCCAACGAGGCCCAAGTCGGGTCTACGGTCCTGGTCCATTTTGGCAACCGTGCGGCCGCGGGCTATATCATTGACATTGCGTCTGAGCTGGGCGACCTGCAAGGCAACAGGGTCTTCGATCCTGCGCGCATCAAGCCCGTCGAGGCGATTCTCAGCAAACCGCTCTTTACCGCGGAGGCTGCCCGTATCGCACGCTGGATGAGCCGCGAGTATGTCGCGACGCTTTCTGAGTGCTTGCGTTTGTTCTTGCCCCCGGGTGGAAGTCCGCGCGTGGTCAAGGGCGATGACGGCGTGTGGACGGTTGAGCGCCCCGCCGTCAAGCCTATCCAAAATCGCTGGGTCATGCTCACGCCCGAGGGTTTCGACTACACGCCGCCCAAGACCGCGGTCCGCCAGCGTCAGCTCATCGGGGCGCTCCAGTGCGGCCCGGTCACGACGCGCGATCTCAACCTGCTCTACAACAGCATGTCAGCGACCATCAAGGCGCTCGAAAGGCGCGGCGTCGTGGTGGTGGAGGAGCGCCGTGCTTGGCGTGGCTGCAGCGAGCAGACCACGCTGTCCTCGGCAAGCGGCAAGGCACCGGTCGCGCTCACGAACGACCAGCAACAGGCACTCGCGCAGATTGAGCGCGCCCGTCTAGACGCTCATGGCGACGTGGTGCTGGTCGACGGCGTCACCGATTCCGGCAAAACCGAGGTTTACCTTTCGGCGATTGAGCGCGTGCTGGCCGCCGGCCGTTCGGCATGCGTTCTGGTGCCCGAGATCTCACTGACGGCCCAGACCGTCGGCCGCTTTCGCTCGCGCTTTGGCGAGACGGTTGCCGTGTTCCATTCGCGCCTTTCGGCCGGCGAGCGCCTGGACCAGTGGGATATGGTTGCCAGCGGTGCCGCGCGTGTGGTCGTGGGTGCCCGTTCGGCTCTCTTTTGCCCGCTCAGCGACCTGGGCCTCATCATCATCGACGAGGAGCACGAGACCAGCTACAAGCAAGGCTCCAGTCCGCGCTACCACGCGCGCGAGGTGGCGGCCGAGATGGCGCGGCGCTACCGCTGCCCGCTCGTGTTGGGCTCCGCCACGCCTTCTGCTGAGACCCTCGATCGCTGCCGCCGTGGCACGTATAACGGTGCCACCTGGACGCGCGTCGAGATGCCCGAGCGCCCGGGACACGCAGTCCTGCCGACGGTTCGCATTGCCGACCTGCGCCGCGAAGTCGGGCTTACACAAGGAGAGCTGGCGGAAAAAGCGGACATTTCGGTGGTGCATCTGTCAAACATTGAGCTCGGCAAGAAAACGCCGGGACTGTCTACACTCATCCGCATTGCAGAAGCACTCGATGCGGCAACCGACTGGATTCTGCGGGCAAATACACCCGGCACATACGCTGTGGCGAACGAGAAAATCGGAGAGTTGCTTGCCGATTGCACGAATGACGAAATGTTGAGCATTCTCCGCATTTTTGAAGAAGTCAAGAGAGCCATGCGGCACAACTGAATAAGGAACGGCGTTAGCGGGACTGTCAGCCCCGCTTTCGCATTTGAATGCAAGCGGAGGGTAATTACAAGCAAACGTATAAATCGCGCGTGCGACCGTTTTGGAGGTAATGTGGGGCATCAGAAACTGCACCGCAGGAAACAAAGAAAGCCCCGCCGGAGCGGGGCTTTCTGAATTTTATTTGCTTGCTTTCTTTCGGATACCGAGAACAAAATCGTTTTCTTTCCCCTCAAAAAGTATATCCAATATCTTTGGTATTTTATCTTTGTATGCGGGATCATCCTCGGCTTCTGAAAGAGCCGTCAGATGATACGATAAAAGCCAAGCGAGCGGCTCAATGGCGGACTTGGCGATCCTGCTTTTCTCGGTTTTATCTTTCAAGATGCGTACCAATGCGGTCTCCCTTGTTTTGTACAGATTCGGTAGTTTGGTGGCATATTCTATAGCTTTCTCGTGGTCGCCGTATCTGTAATATGCATCGGATATGTTGCAAAGCGCAGCGCCTCTCACTTCCGAATCGTCACAGTAATTCAATATCCGCTCCTGGATCGCGATAGACTCTTTTAAGAATTTTCGCTTTTCATCTTTTGTTCCGTCGAGCCTTTCAAGTGAAGCAGACAATTGCATAAGCAAAAGCGCGTTGT
>USKL01000313.1 GCA_900555225.1 uncultured Collinsella sp. | reverse complement strand
CCGAACGCGCCCGTTATATCTTCCGCGATGGTCGCGGCGAGCATGGCGAGCTGCCTCCCACCAATTGGAATGCCAACTTTGGCGGCCCCGCATGGACGCGTGTTGCGGACGGTCAGTGGTATCTGCACATGTTTACGCCCGAGCAGCCGGACTTTGACTGGTCATGCCCTGAGGTTCACGCGCTCTTTTGCGACGTCCTGGCGTTTTGGAGCGATCGAGGCGTCGACGGCTTTCGCATTGATGTGGCGCAGGGTCTCGCCAAGGATCTCGACCGCGATGACCTCGACCGGTGGCATCTCGCCGAGGGCGATGACATGGTTGACGACGGCACCCATCCGCTGTGGGACCGCAATGAGGTCCACGAGATCTATCGCGAGTGGCGCCGCGTGTTCGACCGCTATAATCCGCCGCGCAGTGCCGTTGCCGAGGCGTGGGTGCTGCCCGAGCGCCAGTATCTCTACGCGCGTCCCAGCGAGCTTGGCCAGACATTCAACTTTGAGTTTGCCAAGGCCACTTGGACCTATGATGACATGCACACTGCAATCGAGAAGGGCTTGAAGGCAGCCGTCGAATCCGATTCCGCCTCGACCTAGGTACTCTCCAACCACGACGTGCCGCGCGTGGCGACACGCTATGCCCTGCCGCAAATCAAGGCGACGCGCTACCACCAGATTGCGCTCGACTGGCTCTTGCGCGACGGGTCGTCTTATGACGAGGACCGTGAACTCGGCGAGCGCCGCGCGCGGGCGGCCCTTTTGCTTGAGCTGGCGCTTCCGGGCTCGGCATACGTGTATCAGGGTGAGGAGCTCGGCCTTTTTGAGGTGGCTGATATCCCGTGGGCTGCACTCGAAGACCCTACTGCGACCAATACGCACGGACCGAAGCGTGAGAAGGGGCGCGACGGCCGTCGTGTGCCCCTGCCGTGGGTGGCGGCGGACGATCCCGCGCATGGCGGATCGTTTGGGTTTTCGCCGGCAGACGCCGATGCGGCGCCCCATCTGCCGCAGCCTGCATGGTTTTCCGATTATGCTGCCGATAGGGAAGAAGTGGACCCGACATCGATGCTTGCGCTCTATCGTGACGCCCTCTGGCTGCGGCGCAAGCTGCGCGGGTGCGCCAACGATCTTGCGTGGCTCGATCTTGACGGGCGCACCGGTCTTGCGGATGGTGCCGAGGGCGCTGAGGGCGGCGTCATCGCCTATCGCCGCGATAACGGCTGGGCGTGTGTGACGAACTTCGGTGCAGCACCCGTGGAGCTGCCGGCGGGCAGGGTCCTGCTCACCTCATCACCGCTTGCAGACGGCAGGCTCGCGCAGGACAGCTCTGCCTGGATCATGCTCGGTGAGATGTAGGGGCATCTCGCTGCGAGCCTGCGTTTGTCCGTGCCTTTCGTGACGACTGATGCCCTCGCGAGAGCGTCGCAAAACTTTTTAAAAAAAGTTCTTGCATTTGGGTGGATCATCCCGTATATTAAATCCTCGCAGGCGGACATGGCTCAGTTGGTAGAGCACAACCTTGCCAAGGTTGGGGTCGCGGGTTCGAGCCCCGTTGTCCGCTCCAAACGCAACAGCCCGACTACTACGGTAGCCGGGCTTTTTTTGTACCTATCTCCTAGGCTCGAACCCGAGAGGGGGCGAGCGTTTTGGGTCGTGGCTGTGGCGTTGTTTGCCGCGAATGTCCGCTTTGGGCGTATCATCGTGGGCATCTCGCATAACCTCGTTGCAAGGGAGATACGCCCCATGGCTACAGAAAAGTCTTCTTCGCGCTCATGGATGTCCGATGCCGCGATCTATCAGATCTACCCGCGCTCGTTTAAGGATTCGACTGGTTCGGGTCTGGGCGATATCGCGGGCATTACCCAGCAGATGGACTATCTTGAGCGGCTGGGTATCGAGGCCATCTGGCTGAGCCCGTTTTACCCTTCGCCTCTTGTCGATGGCGGCTATGATGTGGCGGACTACTGCGATGTCGACCCACGTCTCGGCTCGCTTGACGACTTCGATGACATGATCGCTGCGGCTCACGCGCGCGGCATCAAGGTCATCGTCGACATCGTGCCCAACCATTCATCCAGCCAGCACCCCTGGTTCAAAGCCGCTCTTGCCGCCGCAACCGAATCCTTATAATTATCAGGATTCATAACAGTCTGCAATCC
>USKL01000312.1 GCA_900555225.1 uncultured Collinsella sp. | reverse complement strand
TCGCGTCGAGGGCCACACCATCACCACGCTCGAGGGCCTCAAAGCCGAGTCTGAGGCGCTGGCCCGTGCGATGGCTGCCGAAGGCGCCGAGCAGTGCGGTTTTTGCGCCCCCGGCCTTATCATGAACGTACTGGCGCTTGCCCGCGCCGCCAAGGAGGACCCGAGCCTCGTCGCCACGCGCGAGGAGCTGTCGCGCCAGCTCGCCGGCAACCTCTGCCGTTGCAGCGGCTACGAGAGCCAGCTGCGCGCCATCGTCCGCTTCCTCAACGAGTCCGGCGTGCAGGTGGGCTTTGAGATGCCCGAGCTGCCGGTCAACGACACCAGCTGCGATGGTGTCGCGTACAAGCAGATCACCCACAAGCAGCCCAAGAAGGACTCGAAGGCGCTGCTCGAGGGCCGTCCCGTCTACACGGGTGACCTGGTGCCCGCCGGCGCGCTCATCGTCAAACTCAAGCGCAGCCCGTATGCGCGCGCCAAGATCCGCTCCATCGACACGTCGCGCGCCCTGAAGGTGCCTGGCGTGGTGGGCGTCTACACCTACGAGGACGTGCCCAAGCGCCGCTTTACCATCGCTGGCCAGAGCTATCCGCAGCCGAGTCCCTACGACCGCCTGATCCTCGAGAACCTCGTGCGCTACCAAAACGAGGAGGTGGCGATCGTCGCCGCTGAGACCGAGGAGGCCGCCGACAAGGCGCTCAAGCTCATCAAGGTCGACTACGAGGTACTCGAGCCCCTGCTCGACTTTACCCAGGCGCTCGATAACGACATCGTGGTACACCCCGAGGGCGACGTGACCTTTATGTTCCCGCAGGGTGGCGACGTTCCGCGCAACCTAGTGTGCAGTGGCACGAGCGATTTTGGCAACCTTGACGAGGCGTTCGCCCAGAGCGACATCGTCTTTGAGCGCACCTACACCAGCCAGGCCACGCAGACCGCGCCCATGGAGACCTTCCGAGCCTTCGCGACGACCGACGCGTTTGGGCGCATCTCGGTGACCACCTCTACGCAGGTGCCCTTCCACGTGCGCCGCATGGTCGCGCAGTCGCTCGACATTCCGCAGTCGCAGGTGCAGGTCATTAAGCCGCGCATCGGCGGCGGCTTTGGCTCCAAGCAGTCGGGTTGCTGCGAGATCTTCGTGGCGTTCGTGACCCAGCAGACCGGCCGTCCGAGCTACTGCTGCTACACCCGCGAGGAGACTATCACCGCGGGCAACTCGCGCCACCAGATGCAGATGACCGTTAAGTTGGGCGCTATGAACGACGGCACCATCACGGCCATCGATCTGCACACGCTGTCCAACGCCGGCGCGTACGGCGAGCACGCCACCACGACGATTGGCCTTTCGGGCCACAAGAGCCTGCCCATCTACAACCACGTGAAGGCGAGCCGCTTTAGCTGGGACGCCGTCTACACCAACACCAACCGCGGCGGCGCTTATCGCGGCTACGGTGCCACCCAGGGCCAGTTTGCCGTGGAGAGCGCCGTCAACGAACTCGCCGACATGCTGCACATGGACCCCGCCGACCTGCGCCTTAAGAACATCGTGCACGAGGGCGAGATCATGCCGCAGTACTACAACGAGAAGCTCAACGCCTGCGCGCTCGACCGCTGCCTGCTGCGCGCGATGGACATGATCGGCTGGCGCGACAAGCCGCTGGCCGTGGACCTGGGCGACCGCGTGCGCGCCCTGGGCTGCGCGCTTACCATGCAGGGCTCGGGCATCTCCAACGTGGATATCGCCGGCATCGACATGCGCCTGGAAGAGGACGGCTTCATTACCATCGGCACCGGCGCCACCGATAACGGCATGGGCGTCGACACGATCCTGGCGCAGATTGCCGCCGAGGAGCTGGGCGTGGAGAGTTCAATGATCGTGGTACGCGGCGTGGACACCGACGTGTCGCCGTTCGATGCCGGCTCGTACGCGAGCTCGGGTACGTACGTGACGGGCCTTGCCGCCAAGAACGCCGCGACCGAGCTGCGTGAGAAGATCTGCGCCAAGGCCGCCCAGATGTGGGACGTGGACGCCGCCGACGTGGTCTTCGATGGCCAGTACGTGCGTCTGTCCGACGAGCGTGCCGCGCGCGAGCAGAACCGTTACCTTACGCTGCGCGACTTTGCCAACCTGTGCGTCAAGAACATCGCGGGCGGCGACGCGCTGAC
>USKL01000311.1 GCA_900555225.1 uncultured Collinsella sp. | reverse complement strand
CGAGGTAGCCCTCCTGGTCGAAGTGCATGATCTCGATCTTCTCGGTCTCCTTCATTCCCGCTCCTTTCACGAGCAGTTTGAATTGTCGCACGGAATGAACGGGCTTGCCGCCCCGTCGCACCGCTTAACCTTGTGGACATCTTGGCCCCAAGCTCAACAATTCAAAGGTTCTTAATACCAGTGAACGATTACAGGTTAGCCGTTTTTAATACCGATTTTATGATTTCATCCTCCCCTCTCGGTAGACGGTCAGTTTTTGCCGCTCATCGGTCAAGCGACATATATCCGTAAAAACGAGCGCCCCCGCCATGCGCAGGGACGCTCTAGACGCTAATAGTTGTAGGTATATCCGCCGGCGTCGCCGCGGGTAAAAGACTTGGCATGCTCGATTGCCTGCCCACTCGAGTCATAGGTCAGGCCTTCCAGCACGAGCGCCAGATCGCCCGGCTCAAGATTGAGCAAACTCGCATCGCGTGCGCCCAGCGCCTCGATATCGAGTTTCTCTACCGACTGATCTGGCTTGCGTCCCAACATATCGTAGGTCTCGAACAGGCTGAAGACCGAAATGTCCACGTCTTCGATGCCCGGAAACAGCAGGCACGGAATCAGTGTCATCTCGATCGATACGGGCTCACCATCGATGCAGTTGAGGCGGCGCACCGAGTAAAGCAGATCGTCCTCGGCGATGCCAAGCAAGTCGGCATAATACGGGCCAGCGTAGCGTTTGGAGCGCGCCAGGATGCGCACCGACGGCGTCGCGCCCGATGCCAAAACCGACTGGCGGAAGCCGCCCTTGCGTTCGTGCTCGTCAAACCACTTGTGTCCCACAAAGGCGCCTTTGCCCTGCACGCGACGAATCTGGCCACTTTTGACCAGCTCGTCCATGGCGCTTCGGATTGTCAGGCGTGTCGTGCCAAACTCCTCGGCCAGCTCGTTTTCGGACGGAATCATCGAGCCCGTCGGGTAGTCGCCGCGCTCGATTCGCTCCGCAATGCAGCGGCGAATTTGTTTGTAAACCGGCAAGTCTTCTACTGCATCAGCCATTCGACACCCACCTTCGTCGCAACGCCGTCTGCCTCGCCGTTATCGGCAAAACGATACTTGGTCGGCAGAATCACGGACTTGCAATACTCGACAAAGCCATCGGTCTCGTCGCGCTCGTGCGAAGCCTTGTAAAACACCGGCGTGCCCTCCTGAGCATTCAGCAACTTGGCCTCGTCGGCGTTCAGACGGCTGATGGAAATATGCTCCTTGCCGTGCGTCACATGGACATTCCCCTCCTTGAGCAAAACGTCGTAGAGGCTTTCCTGCTCAAAATCGTGATCGGGAAGCGAGGGGCACAAAGACAGATTGACGTAAGCCGTCTCGATCGATGCCGGGGAACCGTTGACCACACGCACGCGCCGAATGCAGAAGAGCGGCATGCCCAGGTCGATCTGGGCTTTTTGGGCAAGATCGATATCGGCATACACGACCTTGGACCAAACCAGGCGCGCGGTCGACTTTGAGCCAACCCTCTCCACCGCCTGCGTATAGTTCCATGTTTCCTGAAAGATGTTCAGCGGTTTGGGAGGACACACATAGGTGCCCGAACCGCGGCGGCTTTCCAAAGTTCCGCACGAAATAAGGCGCGTGATCGCAGCACGCAACGCCGTGCGCGACACGCCCAGCTCTTCACAGAGCACACGCTCGGCGGGCAGCCGGTCGCCACTCTGCAGGTCATAATGTTTGATATACCAAAGAATGCCCTCAAAGGCGCGGTCTTTGGGCGGAATCGCATATGGTTCACTCGACATGGGCAAGACTCCTCAACTGCTTGATGCTGCAGGAATCATTGCTCCGGACGCCTCATGGCGTCGAAGGCTTCTTTGATCTGCTCCGCAACGTTCCGATACGACCGATATAGGCCGGAGTCTCGCTTGACTTCGCCCGCGGTCACCGGAATCTCAAGCTTCGAAATCTCATCCTTGCCGGTTTGCACGACAACGATGACACCCATACCAAGGCACATATTACGCTTGGCAGCGTTGTTTTTGGTAGCCTGAGCTGGATTAATCAAAATCTGCTGAGCCAGTTCGCGTTTGCTGAGCTCCGGCACATCCTCGGGATTTCCGGTCTCGGCAATCTCGCACTGCAGCACATCCGCATAGTCAAAAATCTTCGGCTCCCCCCC
>USKL01000310.1 GCA_900555225.1 uncultured Collinsella sp. | reverse complement strand
GGTTTACCACGCGCCCGGACGGCACGATGCTCGGCGTTAAGGTGACCCCGCTTGCTGCAGCTGGCATCTATGTGCCGGGCGGTCGCGCGCAGTATCCCTCCACGGTGCTCATGAACGCCATTCCCGCCAAGGTCGCCGGCGTCAAGCGCGTGGTTATGGTGACCCCGCCGCAAAAAGACGGCCTGATCAGCCCCTACACGCTCGCCGCGGCAAAGCTCGGCGGCGTGGACGAGATCTATATGGTGGGCGGCGCTCAGGCCGTGGCCGCGCTGGCTTACGGCACCGAGACCATTCCGCGCGTCGACAAAATCACCGGCCCGGGCAACGCCTTTGTCGCCGCGGCCAAGCAGATTGTCTCGGGCGACGTGGGCATCGACATGGTCGCCGGCCCGTCCGAGGTCTGCGTGCTGGCCGATGCCACGGCCAAGCCCATGGTGGTCGCGGCCGACCTGATGGCCCAGGCCGAGCACGATCCGCTGGCAGCCTGCTATCTGGTGACCTGCGACGAGCAGTTTGCGCGCGAGGTCGAGGCTGGTATCGACATTCTGGTAGCGCAGTCCCCGCGTGCCGAGATCACACGCGCCTCGCTCGATAACGAAGGCACCATCGTGGTGGCCGCCGACATGGCTGCCGCCGTCGAGGCCGTGAACACCGTGGCGCCCGAGCACCTTGAGCTGCACTGCAAGGACGCGATGGGCCTGCTCGGCGGCATTCGCAACGCCGGCGCCATCTTTGTGGGCGCTTGGAGCTCCGAGCCGCTCGGCGATTACGTTGCCGGTCCCAACCACACGCTGCCGACTGGCGGCACGGCCATGTTCTCCAACCCGCTTTCGGTCGAAGAGTTCGTTAAGCGCTCGAGCATCATTTGCTATACACCCGAGGGCCTGCTCTCCGACGCTCCCGCCACACAGCGTCTGGCCGAGGCTGAGGGCCTGTGGGCGCACGCGCTATCCGCCGCTCTGCGTCGCCGTGTGCTGGAACAGGGCGAGGATGCCGTGAGTGCCGAGTCTCTGGCCGCGGCCGACCTGACCAAGGTCGCTTGGCCGGGTGACGCCGTGGCGACGGTTGCCGAGGGCGTGGACCTGGCGGCTGCAAGCGCTGATGGCGCCGGCGCGACTGGCAAGGAGGCCTAATATGTCCGAACTCACGCCGCGCATGAAGGAGCTCGTCCAGCCCTACCTGGCCGGCATTGAGCCCTATGATCCCAACTTTACGCCCACGCGTATCAACCTTTCGGCTAACGAGAACACCTATCCCGTGCCGGCCGACGTGCGCGAGGCGGTCGACGCCGCTCTGGCTGCTACACCGCTCAACCGCTATCCCGATCCCATGTCCAACGACCTGCGCGACGAGCTTGCTGCCTGGCATGGTGTGGCGCGCGAGAACATCTGCGTGGGAAACGGCGGCGACGAGCTGCTCTATAACTATCTGCTGGCGTTTGGCGGTGCGGGGCGGACCCTGCTCAACTGCCCGCCGTGCTTTAGCGAGTATGCGTTCTTTGCGTCGCTCTGTCAGACCGAGGTGCGCGACGTGTGGCGCGGCCCGGCGACCTTTGAGCTCGACCAGGCGGCTGCGCTCGCGGCCGCGCCCGAGTGCAACCTGGCAATTGTGACCTCGCCCAACAATCCCACGGGTGATGTGGCTCCGCTCGACTTTGTCGCGGCGCTGTGCGATGTGTGCCCCGGCATGGTGATGGTCGACGAGGCCTACGTTGAGTTTGCGGACGATTCGTTTGGCGCGGCAACTACGGCGCAAGGCCTTATTGCCGAGCATCCTAACCTGGTGATTCTGCATACACTGTCCAAGGCGTTCGGCGCCGCCGGCACGCGCCTGGGCTATGTGATCGCGGCGCCCGAGGTCATCGACGTGTTCGCGGCGATTCGCCAGATCTATTCGGTCAACGTGTTGAGCCAGGCGGCGGCGCTTGCCTGCGTGCGTGCCCGCGATGCGTACGCGCCCGTGGTGGCACAGGTCGCATCCGAGCGCGAGCGCGAGTTGTGTGCCCTGCGCGCAATGGCTGCCGAGGGTCTGCCCGTGGAGGCGTGGCCGAGCGCGGCGAACTTTGTGCTTGTGCACACGCCGCATGCCACGCGCGTGCGCGAGCGTCTGCGCGACGAGTATTCAATTTTGGTGCGCGACTTTAGTTACGCGCCGGGGCTCGCGGACTGCTTGCGCATTACCGTGGGCACGCCGCGGG
>USKL01000309.1 GCA_900555225.1 uncultured Collinsella sp. | reverse complement strand
TTTTGAATGACAAATTGTCGCTCTGGGCGGCGCGCAGCGTCGAGCCGTTACGCGGGTTGGTAAACCCGCGTAACTAAACACGCTCCGCGATCTCGTGGATCAGATAGTCGGTCTTTTCCCAGCCCAGGCACGGGTCGGTGATCGACTTGCCAAAGACGCCGCCGTCGACCGGCTGGTTGCCATCCTCCAGGTAGGACTCGATCATAAAGCCCTTGACCAGTTTGGAGATGGATTCGTTGCGGCGACAGCTGTCGAGCACTTCCTTGCAGATGCGATACTGCTCCAGCGGGCGCTTGCCCGAGTTGTCATGGTTGCAGTCGATAACCGCCGCCGGGTTGGCGTAGCCGGCGTGCTCGGTATAGCGCTCGGCAAGGCGCTCCAGGTGCTCGTAGTGGTAATTGGGGTAAGTGCGACCGTCGAGACCGATGTAGCCGCGCATGACGGCGTGCGCGAGCGGGTTGCCGTCGCACTCGACCTCCCAGTTGCGGAAGATAAAGCTCTGGTGCGCCTGGGCGGCGTAGATGGAGTTGAGCATGACGGTAGTGGAACCGGCTGTAGGATTTTTCATGCCCACCGGCACCGAAATGCCGCTCGACACCAGACGGTGCTCCTGGTTCTCGACCGAACGCGCACCCACGGCGACGTAGCTCAACAGGTCGACGAGGTACTGGTAGTTGGACGGGTAGAGCATCTCGTCGGCAGTGAAGAAGCCAGTCTCCTCGATGACGCGCAAGTGCATGTGGCGAATGGCCTTAACGCCTTCGAGCAGATCGTCGGGCGCCTCGGGATCGGGGTTGTGCAGCAGGCCCTTGTAACCGGTGCCCTTGGTGCGCGGCTTGTTGGTGTAGACGCGCGGGATGATGATGAGCTTGTCCTTGACCTCCTCGGCGGTTTTGGCCAGGCGGTTCATGTACTCGAGGACCGAGTCCTCGCGGTCGGCAGAGCACGGTCCGATGATGAGCACCTTGCGCGCGTCCTCGCCGGTAAAGACCTTGGCGACCTCGGCGTCGAATGCCTGCTTCTTAGCAGTAAGCTCAGCGGACAGCGGCATTTCCTCGCGGATCTCCATGGGGATCGGCAGCCTGCGTTTAAATTCCATGGCCATGCGGGGCCTCCTCAATCAAAGAAGTCTAAGCTTGAATCGTCGAATGCTCGGCATTATCCGCTGTCGCACGCTAAAGTGCAAGCACGACCAACCAAAAAGGGAATGGATAACGCGCGGGTCGCTTACCACGAGAGTGGATAATCTCCCGTTTTTGGCCTAGGATCGCGCTGAAAGTGGGAGATTATCCACTCTCGTCGAGCAAGCGTCCGAAAATCCTCGCTCGTGGCCCCTTTTCCTCCGTCCCCGAGGGAACGGGACTCGTCTGCCGAATGATTGATGCGGCGACGGCGCGCCCATGTCACACTCAGAGGTGGCCTGACCCACCTTGGAAGGAGCCTCCATGAGCCTTGACAACGTAACCCTGCGCGCCGCCACGCTCGACGATCTGGCTGGCATCGCCGCCATCTACAACCAGCTGTGGTGCAACACGCTGCGCAACCGCGGTGACGTCGAAGCTGCCGATTTCTGCGCGCGCTTTAACATCACCATGCAGCTACAGCGCTCACCTATCGCGCTTGTCGCCGAGGCCGAGGGCCGCATTATCGCCGCCTGCTGCATCGGCATCTTCGAGGACGGCAAGCCGCGTACCAATCCCACGTGGGTGCCCTGCTACGACGAGATGTTCGCCCAGGCAACCGAGATGGCAAAGACCGCCGACGCCAAGCTCGAGGGCTCGCTCTTTGGCGACAGCCGCGAGAAGGCCACGGCCGACCGCTTTGCCGCCACGGGCAATGAGTATGCCCAGGGCTCATCATCATCGTCCCCGAGTGGCAGGGCAAAGGGCTCGGCCGCGCGCTCATCGACCTTGCCCGCGCCGAGCTCGCCCGGGCAGGCTGCACCAAGTTCTTCCTGATGAGCGACTGCAACTCTGACTGGCAGTTCTACGAGCACCTCAACATGAAGCGCATCCTAGAAGATCACAGCCAAGACACCGGCGACGGCTTTATCGTCTACATGTACGGAGGCGACACGCAGGATTAGCCTGTGTGCCGCCTCATGGGCTTTCTCCAAGACAGCCCAAACCGGTCAGCCATACCAAATAGAGACCTGCCAAAAAGGGACAGGTTTATTTTGGCAGGTTTTATCTGGGAAAACACC
>USKL01000308.1 GCA_900555225.1 uncultured Collinsella sp. | reverse complement strand
ACCCCTTCGCGAGGAGCTTGGAGAGCACGTTCGCGTGTTCAAAGCCCTGGATGTCGATGCTCTGTACGTGTTCTCTGCCGAGGCCTTCGATAAGTGGGTCGAAGGACTCTTCGCGGGTCGTGAGGGCCACGAGGGTTTTAACCCGCGTGACATTAATGACCAGAAGCTCATGAGGGCGATCAACAAGCGCACCACGTCGATGGACGTGGACAGCGCCGGTCGTATCGGTCTTTCCGAGTCTCTCCGCAAGCAGGCGAACCTCGACCGCGAGGTCACGGTTGTGGGCAACTACGACCACCTTGAGGTTTGGGATCGCGCCGCGGCCGATGAGGACGATGACGATGAGGCCCTGCTGGACCTCTTCTTCTCGTAAGGGCAAGGCACGGGTAACGGATGGAGCGTGGGATCTTGACACAAGAATATCGGCATGAACCTGTCATGCTCGGCGAAGTGCTTGAGTCGCTGCGGCTAAAGAGCGGCTCCGTTGTCTGCGATTGCACCCTTGGCGGTGCCGGCCATTCGGTAAAGATGGCCGCGCAGGTGGGGGAGACGGGCCTTTTGCTCGGCGTCGATCAGGACGACATGGCCCTAGAGGCCGCTGGCGCCCGTCTGGACCGCGAGGTTCCCGGCGTTCCGCACCGGCTGCTGAAGGGCAACTTCGGCGACTTGGACGAGCTGCTTTGCTCGGCCGAGGTGCCCGGGGTCGATGGCTTCCTGTTCGATTTGGGCGTTTCGTCACCGCAACTCGATATCCCTGGCAGGGGCTTTTCGTATAACGAGGACGCCCCATTGGACATGCGGATGGATCCGGGCAATAACACCTTAAACGCAGCTGAGGTCATCAACACCTATAACGAACACGACCTCGCCCGGATTCTACGCGTCTACGGCGAAGAGAAGTTCGCCTCGCAGATCGCGCGCGAGATCGTGCGCCGCCGCGAGCAAGAACCGATCGAAACCACCGGCCAATTTGTCGAGATCATCAAGGCGGGTATCCCGGCTGCCGCTCGTCGGCATGGCGGACACCCGGCCAAGAAAAGTTTCCAGGCCATTCGCATCGAGGTCAATCACGAGCTCGATGTGCTCGAACGAGGGCTTGATGCCGCCACCAGGTGGCTCAACCCGGGCGGACGTATCTGCGTCATCTCGTATCACTCGCTCGAGGACCGTATCGTAAAGAACCACTTTAAGGAGATGAGCCAGGGGTGCACGTGTCCGCCGGAGATTCCGGTGTGCGTGTGCGGCAACGTGCCGATACTCAAGGTCATCACCCGCAAACCCTTGGTTGCCCAGCCTGATGAGGTTGAGCGCAACCCTCGGGCGAGATCAGCCAAAATCCGCGTGGCGCAGCGTCTGTAGGCGCGACCGCGCGATATTGGACCTCCCGCTCGCACCATAAACGAAGCTTAAACACACTACCAACGTACTCGGGATGGGAGGCGGCATATCATGGGCTACAACACTTCAAGCGCAGCACTCGCCTATGATATGAACGCCATGCCCGCCTATCGTGAGACGCCGCAGGCCCCCGTTGCTCCCCGTGAGCAGCGCGCGCCGCGCTTTGATGTCTACACGGGCGCGGGCCGTCAGGCAAACCAGGCGGTAAGCCCGGTTTTCATGAGCGTTCTTAAAACGTTTTGCATCATTGCGGCTATCTTCATGACGATCGGCGTCGCCCGCGTGGCGCTCGCCGGCGTTACGGCCCAGGTGCTCAACAGCAACGCCGAGCTTACCAGCACGCTCGAAAAGGCGACCGATGAGAGCTCCGACCTGGAGGTCATGCATTCGGTCTATGGCGCCGACACGCGCATTCGCGACCTTGCGGGCGCTTATGGCATGGTGGAGCCCAGCGAGAGCGTTACACTTGACTTTTCGCAGGATGCAGCCGCGGGCGCCAACGCGACCGCGACCGCTCAGTAGCAAGACGGTAGCTGAGTATGACAAATGACTATCGCCGCGGTTCCGATGGGGGCCGCGGTTCTGGACGTCCCTCGTCGCGGGGACGTTCTGGTTATCAAGGAACGGGTCGGCAATCTTACAACGCCGGGCAGTCCCGTGGCAACGACCCGGCGTCGCGACTTCGCGGCTCGGGCGGCCCTCAAGTGCATAACACCAGGTCGCGCAAGAGTTCGTCGACCGAATGGCTCACAGGCGCGCCTCTGCCTCGCCGCAAAGCCGTCATGGGCTTCATTGGGCTTGGCTTGGGCTTGGGCGTCTTTCGCCTTGCCGACTATCAAATTGTCGAAGCCGA
>USKL01000307.1 GCA_900555225.1 uncultured Collinsella sp. | reverse complement strand
AAATAACCAGCGTATTGAGGGCGTGCTGCGGCGCGCCTTCTTTTTTGCGCGCGTTCAGGAAGCTCGGCAATCTCACGGCGCTAATACGATGGCGGCACATTCCCCGACAAGAAAGGAGTCCGCATGGACACTGAGGAAGACACGCCGCGCCCCAACGAGCTTCAAGATGGCACCATGGCCGAGGTCAACGCCCTGCGCGATCTGCTGTCGCAGATCGGCGACCCCGACGCGGCGTACGACGCGGGCGTTATCGACGATGACGAGTACGCTGAGCGGAAGGCGCGAAAGCTCGCCTACACCGCGGCGCTCGCCGCCTACGACAGAGGTGAGACGCCCGACGTGCCGGCGCTGCTCGGCCAGATGCGCGAGCAGGCGTCGAAGCCGACGCAGACAGAGCAGAACACGGCGAACATCGACTACCTGCTCATGACGGTCGGAGGTGACCAGTAATGCCGACGAAGAAGACCGAAGAGCATTCCGAGCACTTCGCGCTCGTCAAGAAGTACTACGACCGACCTCTTTGGAGTAAGGCGCGAGTGCATAAGGCCGTCAAGTGCAAGTGGATCACCGCCGACGAGTACAAGGAGATCACCGGCGAGGAGTACACGGCCGAATAGGCGGAAGGAGGGCGCCCAGGATGGAAGTGCTCAAACTTTTTGCGCCTTACGGACCGGCTTGGCTTGGAGGCGTGCTCCTGACGCTCGTTGCGTTCTACTTCGGGAGACAGTTTCTCGAGGAGTACAAACGCCAAAACCAGCGGAAGGGCGAGCTCGACCTGAAACGCGAGGAGCGCAAGCAGGCCGAAGTCGACGAGAGGGCGCAGCGCGACCGCGAGCGGTCCCAAATGGAGGGGCGCATCGCCGCCCAGATGGAGCGCAGCAACACCCTGATTGAAGGAATGAAAACGCTCATGGAGTCGGTTGTCGCGTCAAATGACGTCCTTCACGCAGACTTGGTCCACAGCCAGGCGCGCAGCCAGGGCATGGCAGAGAAGGTCGACCATATCTACGACCGAGTTGACCTCATGTACAACAAGGAGACAGGGAGATAGAGATGACTGATATACAGGCAGGGCTCACGGTGCTGACCGTCCTCGTGGTGCCCTATATCGTGCAGGCTATCAAGACGAAGGCGATGACTGGCAATGTTGCCCGCTGGACGGCCATTGCAGTATCGGCGCTGTGCGGCGCATTGACGGCCATGGCCGGGGGTATGCCGACTGACCCCACGGCGTGGGTTACGTCCATCTTCGCCGCGGTAGGCGGCGTGCAGGTGGCCTACGCCGCCTTCAAGAGCGTTGGCGTTACCGACAAGTGGCTCGACGCGCTCTTGGCGCTCGGCGACGTGAAGAAGGAGGGCTAGCCATGGATGACGAGACCTTTGAAGAGCTTAACGACGGAAGGGGCGACGATGACGAAGAGTAGCCTCTGCACCTACGCCAACATCACTGGCAACCGCAACAGCGGGCGTTCGGGCAATCGCGTTTGCAAGATCACGCCGCACTACATGGCGGCCCATTGGACGGGCAGGCAGTGCGCCGACTACTTCGCAGCGACCGCGCGCCAGGCAAGCTCGAACTACTGCATCGGCTACGACGGCGACATCGCCATGAGCGTGGACGAGGGCGACCGCGCCTGGACTTCCGCTAGCAAGTGGAACGACGACCGCGCCATCACGATCGAGTGCGCGAACAACGCAGACTCCTCGCTCACCGACGCCACGTGGGCCGCGCTCGTCAACTTGTGCGCCGACATCTGCCGCCGCTACGGCTTCCGCCTCGCATACGACGGAACGCGAAACGCCACGCTCACCGAGCACCGCATGTTCTCCTCGACCGATTGCCCCGGCGCGTGGCTGCATGCCCGCATGGATCAGCTCGCATCCGAGGTGAACGCGATTCTCGACGGCGGCAGCGCCCCGACCGTCCCGCCATCGGTACCGGCAGAGCAGCCGAGCGCCACCGGCAAGGAGGGTACAGGCTTCAACGGAACCTACCGCTGCACAGTCGATTGTCTGAACGTCAGAGACGCGCCGGCGCTTTCAGGCTCCGTGGTAGCCTCCTACGGCAAGGGCGAGACAGTCAACCTCGATGACTGGTATTGCATCGCGGACGGCTACGTGTGGGGACGCTACACCAGCGACAGCGGTCATACTCGCTACATCGCCGTCGGCAAGCCCACGGGAGGCTACGACCCGAACGACTACCTCGTGCGCGTCGGCACCGCGCAGGCGCAGACCAGCAACTCGGCGGGAAC
>USKL01000306.1 GCA_900555225.1 uncultured Collinsella sp. | reverse complement strand
CCGCTCAAAATTTGGACATCCCTCCTATTCAGCCACGCCCCCATCGCGTTCAACATCAACCCAGACCCCCAAACATGTACGTCACCCTCCAAAACCGACATTTTTTGACATCTTTGGAGGCTGATGTACACGTTTGGTGCCTACGCCCGCATCCAGTCCCGACCGTTTACCGAGCAATAGGGTCGCCAGGCCCGCCAACCATGTACTATGTACGGGCATTGTCTAAACCAGCAACCCAAAGGACCCCATCTTGCCCGTCGTCGCCGCTATGACCGTTACCTCACACGCCACGGATGCCATGGTCGCCATCCCGTTTTGGCTCGAAATGTTCGCCGTCGTCGCGGCTTCAATCTCGGGCGTGTTGGTCGCGCGCGAGCACAAGCTTGACCTGGTGGGCGCGGTCGCGCTCGCGGTGGTCTGCGGTCTGGGCGGAGGTCTCTTGCGCGACATGACGCTGCAGGTGGGCAACGTCTACATCCTCAACCAGCCGATGGCACTCCCGCTTTCCATTGCCACGGCGGCCATCATCTATATTTTCCCGGCAATCGTTGACAAACCCGAAAAACTCATTCCCCTGCTCGACATCATCTCGGTCGGCATCTACGCCGCCACTGGAGCAGACAAGGCGCTGGTCTACGGCTTTGCGCCGGCGGTGTGCATCATGATGGGCTTTTTCACCGCGGTGGGCGGCGGCATGTTGCGCGACGGCTTTATGGGCGTGGTTCCGGGCATTTTCCAACGTACTAACTTTTATGCCATCGCCGCCATCGCCGGATCGACAAGCTACGTGTGTCTCGTTATGAGCGGCATCATGAGCAATGTCGCCGCGCTGGTCGTATGCGTTGTCGTGACCATGGGTCTGCGCTGGCTCTCGCTGCGCTTTGACATCAAAAGCCCCACCGAAGAAGACATCGCACGCTTCTTGCACCGTAAAAAGTAGACAGCACGGCACGACCCTTCGAAATGCAACCGAGAGGTTCTTTTAGAGTGCCCACGCGTTGGGTACCCTGTTAGGTATATGCCGAACACCTAACAAAAGGATCAACCATGACTTTCAATCAAACCGCGGCGACGACGTCACACAAAATGCGTCGCTGCCTGCTTATGGCATTCGCGCTCATCGTTCGCCGGCACGGACACCGCAGGCAACGTACTTGCGACCGACAATGACGCCAATCCGTCCGGCGTCGAGGGTGACCTGTACTGGGCCGGTCAGGCCCTCAACTTGGACGATGCTTCCATCGACCACGATATCATCGCTGCGGGCGATACCCTCTCAATTCGCGACTGCACGGTGGGCGGCGCCGTTCGTCTTGCGGCGCGCACGATTGATATCGCCCAGACCACGGTTGATGGCAGCGTGACCGTCGCTGGCCAGCACGTTGTTCTCAACGCCGACAGCACCGCCAACTGTTTTTACGCGATAGGCGAGACGGTTGCCCTGCGCGGCTTTACCAAGTCGGCAGCGCTTGCGGGCAACACGGTGACCATCGATGGCACCGTCGAGGGCGATGTCGAGGTTTGGGCCGACAAGCTCATCCTGGGCAAGAACGCCCACATCACCGGCACCGTGAACGCGCACGTCTCCGAGGACCCCGAGCGTGCCGCGGGAGCCGAGGTCGGCGCGCTCAAGATCGACCGCACCGAGAACGAGGATACTTCCACCGTTAACGATGTCATCGGCGGTACCGTCGCCGCGGCACTCTCGACCTGCTTTGTCGCTCTGCTGCTCGAGCTCGTCTTTCCGCGCGCGACTGCCAGCGCCGCCGGCATGCTCCACCAGCGCCCCATGCCCCTGTGGGTGAGCGGTCTTCTGAGCACGATTGCTATCGTCCCCGCCGTCCTACTGCTGATTATCTCTATCGCCGGTCTGTCGCTTGCCGGAGCCCTCTTGTGCGGTGTTATTGGCATCGCACTGGTGTCGAGCGCCTTTGCGGGGTGCGCGATCGCGCGCATGGTCGGAAACAGCCAGAACCGCTACGCCATGGCGGCTGTGGGCGGCGTGATTGCAGGCGCCCTCACGGGGCTTCCTCTCGTAGACGACTTCATCAGCGGCGTGGCCTTCGTCTTTACACTCGGCTACATCATCCAAATCATCTGGCGCAACGCCCACCTCAAACCGCAGCAGCCGGCTAACACGCCAGGACTCCCCACCGCTTAGCAGCTAACCACTACAAAGATGCCGAGCACCTTTGTGGTGGTGCAAAGGGGTCAGGTTACTTTGCGCCAACAAACGAAGCGGGGCACCCGATCGCAT
>USKL01000305.1 GCA_900555225.1 uncultured Collinsella sp. | reverse complement strand
GATTCTCAACGCCTACCCCCACGATCCGGTCCGCCTAGACTAGGCACGCCACCAAAGCTCCCCTAGAAGTTGCGGTGGAATACGGACTGTTTAAGGCTTCTAGCCCATAAAACAGTCCCTATTTCACCGCAACTGATGAGGGGATGGGTTAGCGCAGCAAGCCTGCCACTTCGCCGGCTAGGGTAATGGTGCCGGCTGCTACGAAGGGCTCGCCCGCGGCCTCGAAAGCTGCGAGGGCCTCGGATACGCTGGGGTACACGCCCGCGAGCTTGTCAGCGTCCACAAGGGCGGCGAGCTCCTCTGCCGGCAGGGCGCGATCGGAATCGGTCTGCGTCACGACCACACGGGGGAAGGCCGGAATCAGCACGTCGACGATGCCAGCCACGTCCTTGTCGGCCAGCGCGGCACACAGCAACGTGGGGCGGTTCTCCACGCACGGATCGATCTCGTCCAGCGCGCTCACAAAGTTCTCGCAGCTCTGAGGGTTATGGCAGGCGTCAATCAGCTTAAGCGGATCAGTTCCCAGCACATCAAATCGGCCCGGCGTGGGGCAGCCCATAAGCGACGCATCGAGCTTGTCATGATCGAGCTCGCGACCCAGATACCCCTCGCACAGCATAATCGCGCACGCGGCATTCTGCGGCTGATAGGCCGGCTTGACCATGCTCGACGTATAGATCGCGCGCGGCGTGGTGCAGCTAAACTCAACCGTATTGCCCACGTGCTCCGGCACTTTGGTCGTGGCATGGTTCACTACGAGCGGCACAATGCCGCACTCGCGACAACGTGCATCCATCACGCGCTGAACACTTGCCTCATGCGTACCCTCGCCCAAAACAACCAGGCGCCCAGGCTTAATAACCGCAGCCTTCTCCACCGCAATGGCCTCGAGCGTATCTCCCAGAATGCGTGTATGGTCGAGCCCGATGCCCGTAATGGCAACGGCGACGGGATCGGTCGCACTCGTGGCGTCCCAGCGTCCGCCCATGCCGACCTCGAGCACGGCAACATCCACCGCGGCCTCGGCAAACACGACAAGTGCGGCAGCCGTCAGCAGATCAAACGGCGTGATGGCATAGGCACGCTCCCCCGCCGCCACACGACGGGCATTCACGCGATGTCCCGCCTCAACAGCGGCGGAAACGCCACGGGCAAAGGCCTCATCGCTCACGACGCGCCCATCGACCTCCATGCGCTCGGGATAGCGCACCAGCTGCGGCGACGTATACAGCGCGGTCTTTAACCCCTCACCACGCAAGATAGCAGCCGAAAAACGCGTGGTCGAAGTCTTGCCATTGGTACCGGCAACCTGGATGCAATCGAAATACTCGTCCGGACGTCCCAGCTCATCAAGCATATCGACAACCGTCTCGAGCAGAGGACCAGCATCCCCAGAAATCCGCCCCGTATCAGCAGCCAGCCCAACAGCCTCACCAAACGAAAGCAAATCAAACTCAAAAGGAACGGTATACAAGCCAGAACGCTTAGGCATTTTCAGAACCGCCATTCATAGAAAAATAAAACAGTATAGGTTGACGATAGTCAGACACTATGACCCAATCCAGGGGCACGGAAACGACAGGAGCCCCCGCTCGTGACCGCGGGTCGGGGCTGCGACAATGTTGTTGAAGTGCCAGAGGCGCAGCCGCGCCGCAACGAGGTTGGGAGGCTCCCGTGCCTAGATATTCTACCGCCTTCGGAATGGACGTACACCTCAGGTCCACCACCGTCTGCGCGCTCGACGCGGAGACGGGCGAGGCCGTGACGAGGAGGTTCCGCGGCAACCCCTGGGGCGAGGTCGCGGAGTGGATGTCGGGCTTCCCCGGCCCGTCGCTCGCCGCCTACGAGAGCGGCTACCTCGGCTTCGCCCCGCAGAGGGAGCTCTCCGGGCTCGGCGTCGACTGCGTCGTCGCGGCCGTCTCCAAGGTCCCGAGGTCGGCGGCAGACCTCTCGTCCAAGAACGACCGCAACGACGCGGCCAGGATGGCCAAGGCGATACTGTCGCACGACATCTCCCCGGTATGGGTGCCGTCCCCCGAGATCGAGGGGCTCAGGGACCTCGCCGGGGCCCACGACGCGGCGACCGCGAGGCTCGCGGCGGCGAAGCAGCGGCTCCTGGCGTTCCTGGCCCGCCGTGGCTATGCCTACGGCGGCACGACGCCGGCCGGAAACCCCCGGAGGTACTGGACGTACGACTTCCTCAGGTGGCTCGACAAGGTCCGGCCCGCCGACGACGGCGGCATCCGGGCGCTTGCGGCG
>USKL01000304.1 GCA_900555225.1 uncultured Collinsella sp. | reverse complement strand
GACGCGCGCGCTGCTCGAGGGCCGCGAGCCTGCTATCAGCGCCGAGGGCAAAGACGTCGTCGTTATCGGCGGCGGCGACACGGGCAACGACTGCATGGGTACGGCGGTGCGCCAGGGTGCGCGCACGGTGCGCCAGCTGGAATACGGCCCCTGCGCGCCCGAGGTGCGTGCGGCCTCCAATGCGTGGCCGGAGTGGCCCAACGTGAAAAAGACCGACTATGGCCAGGAGGAAGCTATTGCGCTTCAGGGTGATGACCTGCGTGAATGGTGCGCTGACACGCAGCGTGTGCTCCTGGACGACAACGGGCACGTGCGCGGGCTTCAGGTTCACTCGCTCGATTGGTCGGCGGGCAAGCCTTCTGCGGTCGAGGGCTCTGAGCGGGAAATCGACGCGCAGCTGGTGCTGGTCGCTTGTGGTTTCGCGGGTCCCGAGCGCGACGTGTTCGATGCGCTCGGCGTTCCCGTGGCGACGGCGGGCCGTCCCCTTCCCGTGATGGAAGACGGCGCGACTGGAGCGGCTGCGGCGACGCATCGCGCTGAGCTCGCCGAAGGCGCTGCCGCGGCGGGTCGCGCTGCGGTGTATGTCGCGGGCGATGCGCGCAACGGCAGCTCGCTCGTGGTGAACGCTATGGCCGACGCCCTGGCCTGCGCTGCCGAAGTCGCCGAGGCGCTGGAGCTGTAAAGTAGTCATTTAAGAACGTCCCCAATGACTGGTCATTTTTGTCTAGTCGTTGGGGACACTCTTTGCGAGCGATTTGCTCGTTTGTCGACGTACGGGTGTTCATTTGTCGACTTCTTGGGCTGTGGTCACCTGTTGTTTCTGTGGTGGCTGCGGGTATCTGGCTCAAAAGGGCGGGTTGGCCGTCTATGTTTACCTGCGGTTTTGTTGCGGTGCGCATTTTCGGTCAAGCTTTTCGTCAAGTGTTTGGTCAGCATCTGGTTTGCAGCCGGAGGCCTATTTTGCCCGCGCTGGTCGTGGCTGCCCACCCTCCTCGTAAGCTCAAATTGAGGTCCATCAGTTTGAGGAGGATGCCATGACTGATCACGCTTTAGATCGAGCGCAGCTGGCCGAAGCCGTCGGCAACGATATTGCCGACATGGCCCATTTTTGGATGCTGCGGAAGTTCCAGTTTTTGGAGCCGGCGCGCGAACAGTTCGAGATCATTGTCGACCCGTGGCTCAGCTATTGCACCGAGCCTTCGCAAAACGAAATCATGGCCTACAACATGGCATTTACCGATTGGCTGCTCTTCGAGCGCCCCTATCGCCATGGCAAGACGCTGCTCGAGCTGTATGTTGGCGAGCCGCCGGCATCGCTTTCGCCTGCCTCGCTCAAGCGGCTCGAGCAGGTACGCGACACGCAGTATTTCTCGCGCTTTGGCATTTTGGACAAGGATCCTGCGAACGGCATGGTCGCGTTGAAGGATACGCGCGCCGACCGTCGCTTTGATGTCTACGACCCGCATATCGTGCAAAAGGAGCATTGGAGCGACGGCGCGATTGCGGTGCGCCTCGCTTGCGTCGACGATGTCTGGCTGACGGCGGGACAGCTCTATCTGTATGACATCGCACGCCTGAGTGACACAGCGGTCGATGGACCGGGTGCGGTGCATCCCGAGGATCTGCAGGACGGCTTTGACACCTCGTGCGTCAGCTTCTTTTTGCGCCTGGTCCGCGACATCATGGGCGCCCAGGGGCGGTACGTAAAGTCGCTCAACATCTACGAGCAGGAGTGGGAGTAGGGGATGTTACTGGTGTCGCTCTGCTGCCCTGACTTTGTCTCAATCTGTAACGTTTGGCGGCTGTTTGGGCCCGTAACTGTTACAGATCGAGACATTTCCCTGGTGTCGCTGGGGTGGGACTGCAACGTATTCCGTCCCCCACATCCCCTCTTCCCTCCGTTAACCGATATGCTCGACTTTAGGTCGCTGCATTAGGTGATAATGGACAAATGTTCAAGTTAATCGTGAGGGAGGAGCTCGATATGGCGTCTGCCGATCGTTCCACGTTGTTTATCAATGCGACCGTCCTGGATGGTTCGGAACATATGGAGCCGCAACCCGATATGGCCGTGACTGTTGAGCGCGGCGTCATCACCTGGATGGGGCCGAGTGCTGTGGCGCAGGCGCCCGCGGGTGCCGAGGTTATCGACCTGGGTGGTGCGTATCTCATGCCCGGTCTCATCAATATGCACGTGCACCTGTGCGGTTCGGGCAAGCCGGTTTCGGCGGGCGATGCGGGTGCGTTGATGAAGAAGCTCGATA
>USKL01000303.1 GCA_900555225.1 uncultured Collinsella sp. | reverse complement strand
GATACCTTACTGAACGGACAGAACGTCGGCGAACGCCTGAATGGCTGTCGCGGCCTGACCGAAGTCGCGCATCTGCTGGTCGATGCCGAGCTTGATGAAGGGGATCCCAGCGGCGTCGAGCGCCTTCTTGAGGTACGGGAACTCCATCTCCTCGGGATCGCAGAACTGCTGCATGAACAGCACCAGGCCCTGCGCGCCGGACTCCTTGACCATGTTGGCCACGAACTCGCCGCGGCGGTTCTGGTTGGACTGCGGATCGTAGAGCAGGACATCGTAGTCGATGTTGGTGAACTGATCGACGAGCGCCATCATCGGGTCGCCCTCTTCGCTTGCGTCGGTGCGGAAGGCACGGGACTCGTGGGCGACATCGTCCGCCGCGATGGCGACGTTGTTGTCCTTGAAGATCTTGAGCAGCGTCGGGTTGTCGCAGATGATGCCGGAGGTGACGACCTTCACGCCGTTCCACTTGGCCGCGGGCAGTGCCTTGAGCTCGGCGTTGAGGGCTTCGAGCTTCTCGGTGTACTCGGCCTTATCCATGAACCAGGCAGCCTTGAGGACGGCCGAGCGCATGATCGGGTCGATAACGTCGCAGTGGTCGCTTGCGAGCTTGACGAACTCACGGCGGGCAGCGCGGGACTTGTTGTAGACCTTGATGGCCGCGGCAATGTCCTCGCTCTTGATCTCGTGACCGGCGATCTTTTCAAGACCGGCCTTGACGTTGTTGTACTGATCCAGGCAGAACTGCTTGCCCCAGTCGGCAAAGCGGTTCTGAGGATGGGCGAGGAAGATGCACGGCAGCTTCTCACTCATGGCGACGCGGATGTTCTGGCTCATGGGGCGCAGCGTGTCGCAGATGGTCGGGGTAATGACACCGTCCAGCAGATCCATCGTGCCGTCGAGCAGCATCTCGAGGTCGAGCTGGGCGATGGTGCAGTAGAAGGTCGCGCAGTATTCCTTGGAGCGCTGCTCGGTCTTGTTGTTGCTGCCCCACATGCCGAACGGCATCATACCGGCGGCGTAAACCAGCTCTTCGGGGGCGTAATAAGGCATCACGCCGATGCACTTTTTGCCTGCGTCCTTATAGGCCTTGAGCTGGCCCTTGGGATTGGCGGCAACAGCGGAAAATTCATTAACGATAGCTTCGATACTCATTTTTGCACGCCTCCTTAGTCTTTCTTATTGGCTTCCATAGCCTCGACCAGGCCCTGCACGCGGGTCGCGTACTGCGCTTCGTTGAAGTTGCGCGGGTCAGCCTGGTCGCCGTCGAAACCGGCGCAGGGCACGCCGAGGTCGGCGGTGAAGCGGCGCTGCATTTCAGCCATGTAACCGGACCAGGGCTTGCAGGAGCGGTTGTAGTGGACGAGCACGCCGTCGACCTTGTTGTCGCGGCAGATGCCTTCACGCCAGGCAACGCCCTGCTCGATGCAGACGGAGTTCGGAGCCTTGTAGTAAGCGCGGGCCATTTCGTCCATGTTGTTGTAAACAAAGCCGAACGCGGGCGCGTACACGACTGCGGTGACGTTGATGCCATTCTCCTTGAGGGGCTTGAACAGGTTCGGGAGCTTCGGCCAGCAGGGGATGCCCTCGAACATGACGCGGTACTGCTCGGGGAAGGGCAGCGTGGAGGTGCCTTCCTCAATGTTCTTCTGCAGGTCCTTGGAGAGCAGCTCGAAGGCGTCGGCAGCAGCTTCCTTTCCGCGGGCGGTGACGACGTCGGCCATGTGGTTGAACAGGTCGAAGCCGCTCATCGGGGCGGGCTTGTACTGCAGGAAGTCGCAGACCTTCAGCCAGTTCTGCGCGGTGCGGTTCGCGTGCTTGCAGGCAAGCTCGAACTTCTTCTCGTCGAACTTCTTGCCGGTGAGCTTTTCGAGCTCATGGATGGCGTTGTCGAACTGGGCGCGGACGTACTTGACAGCGGAATCGCTGACTTCCACGGTGTTGTTGTAGGGGATATCGACCATGATGAGGGGGATGTTGCACATACGGGCGATATTCTCGTACCACTTGGTCATGCAGTTGCAAATGTTGTTGCAGCACAGGACAAAGTCCGGCTGGGGGATGCGCATCTGCTTGTAGGGCTTGATGGCCTCGCGGCGGAAGTTCTTGTAGGCGATCTCCTTCTCGGTGGTCTCGGGCAGAGCCTCGATCTCGTGGATATCGTCCAGAACCGTGTAGGGGACCTGCGTCTTGGGGTCCTTCTTGGGCTTGCCGGTCTCAGGATCGATAACGACCTTGCCGTTCTCGTCCTTGAGGGGCTTACCGCTGT
>USKL01000302.1 GCA_900555225.1 uncultured Collinsella sp. | reverse complement strand
GCTGGCGCCCTCGACCTCGATGGAGGTGGCAGAAAGCTCGAAAGGCTGGGGCGCATCGGGGGTCAGCTTGACGGTGCCGGTGCAAATGAGTGCGGCCGAGACGTTTTGATGGGCGATCTCGTCGTAGTTGTCGAGTGCCTCGCGGTTCATGACGACCTGCAGGTCGCGGAAGCAGCTGCCGTCGTTGAGCGTAACAAAGCCAAAGTTCTTCATGTCGCGGACGGACTTGACCCAGCCGGCGACGGTGACGGTCTGGCCGCCGAGCGACTCGGCATCGGCATAGAGCTGCGCGATTTTGGTGCGGTTCACGTATCCTCCCATAACGGTTGAATGATAGTTATCCATACAGTTCGATATTCTAGCAGCTCGGCTCATTTGAGCTATACAGATAAAGCATTGGCGGGATGGTTTTTCAAACGAAAAGCGCCCGCGGCCAAATGGTCGCGGGCGCTTGACGAGGTGCCTTTTGGCTGTGTGGCGTGGGGCCTGGCTACTTGGTCTTGGCAACCAGCAGCGGGTCGCCAAGCTTGACGAGCGGGTTGCCGCCGATAAGCGTTCCAGACTCGCCGACATGGTCGATGCTCTTAAGACGATCGAGCTCGGAGACGATGACGGTCACGATGTCCTCGTGACCAGCGGCCTTAATGGCCTCGCGGTCGAAGCTGATGAGCGGCTGGCCTGCCTTGACCACATCGCCCATCTCGACAAAGCGGGCAAAACCCTTGCCGTTCATTTCCACGGTGCCCAGGCCAACATGGATGAACACGCGAAGACCGTCCTCGGTGATCATGCCAATGGAGTGGTTGGTGACAGTGGTGGCGCCGATGCGGCCGTTGGCGGGCGCATAGATGGTGCCGGTAATGGGCTCGATGCCATAGCCCTGGCCAAGCATGCCCGAGGCGATCGTCTCGTCGGGAACCTCGTCCAGGTTGACGAGCACGCCGTTGACGGGGGCGTAGATGACGCCTTCGCGGGTAGCGAAGCTTGCTGCGGGCGGAACGGACGCCTCGCCGGTCGAGGTGAAGGTGGACTTAAGCGAATCGAGCAGACCCATAGTTGCCTCCAACTTAAATAGGCGCATATCGCGCGTTTGGTTTGCCGGAAACATTTCACATGTGTTTCGCGGCTTGGTCAACGCCCCTATTCTACGCTGCTCAATGATACCTCTGAACTGGGATTATGTGATATATCAGTTGAAGGGAAACTTATTGCTGGTGTGTTTCTGCGCCACGGGTTCAAGTGGGGTACGCTTGAAGGCGAAAAACAAGGGCGCATAATTTGCGCGAAGGGAGCACATATGATTGTCGAGAACCATGCGCTGTGGGGCGAGGAGCCGACCGAGGATTATCCGGCGACGTTTACGTATTTGGGTGCCGAGCCGTTGCCCGATAAACCGAATGGCCGCCGCCCCGCGGTGATTATCTGTGGCGGAGGTGCGTTTACGCATATCGCTCCGCATGAGCAGGATCCTGTGGCGTTTGCGTTTTTGGATCACGGTTACCAGGCCTTTGTGCTCAACTATGTCACGAGTTCTACAGGTGACGTGAGCTTTCCGCACCCCCAGGCAGATCTTGCCAAGATGGTCGCCACGGTGCGCGCCAACGCCGACGAGTGGCATGTCGATCCTAAGCGCGTGTGCGTCGTGGGCTTTTCTGCTGGCGGCATGATTTGCGCCTCGCTGGCAACACAGTGGAAGACCGGCCCCTTTGCGGCACTTGCCGGGGCGCGTCCGGACGACATCCGTCCCGATGCCGTGGTGCTGGGCTATCCATTGCTCGACTTTGCCTATGTGCGCGACATGCAGACGCGCGATCCGCGCATTGACTTGCGTGTGCCCAAGACGGGCGGCAAGACGGGGCGCGATTTGCTCAACGACTACCTGTCGATGGTGACGGGTGGCGAGGCAACTGACGAGCATTTGGCCGACATCTGCCCCACCACGCATGTTTCGCGTCAGATGCCGCCGACCTTTGTGTGGGGCGTGTCCGACGACAAAACGGCGCCGATCGCGCAGGTCTATCCGTTTGCCCAACGCATGGCAGAGGAGGGCGTCCCTTGCGAGATGCACGTCTTTGACCAAGGTGGTCACGGCCTTTCGCTCGGCAACGCCAACACCGCGGTCGACAACGAGGACAAGCAGGTTTCCGTCCGTCCCTGGATCCGCCTGGCCTTCCGCTTCCTGGAGCGTCACGGCTTCTAGTTACGCGGCTTTACCAAACCGCGTAACAGTTCGACGCTGCAAGCCCGCCAGGGCGGCAATCTGCCT
>USKL01000301.1 GCA_900555225.1 uncultured Collinsella sp. | reverse complement strand
ACGGCCCGCTGACGGTTGTTCACGCCGTAGCTGGCGCCAAGCTCGCCGTCGAAGGCATGACTACCTATCTGGGCCTCTAACTCCATCCCACCCATCAGTTGCGGTGAAATACGGACTGTTTTGGCTGCCAAAAGCCTCATCTACACCGTATTCCACCGCAACTTTTTGTGGGGTGGGCTAGAGACGCTGCATGCGGTACCCGACACCCATGTGCGTCTGAATCATCTTGGGGTGAGAGGGGTCTGCCTCGATCTTCTTGCGCAGGGTGCGCATGAACACGCGCAGGCTCGCCAGATCGCTGTCCCAGCTCGTGCCCCATATCTCGCGGGTGATGAAGGTGTGGGTGAGCACCTTGTCGACGTTTTTCGCCAGAAGGACGAGCAATTTGTACTCGGTTGGGGTGAGCGAGAGCTCGCGTCCGTCTTTCGTCGCGTATCCTGCGGCGTAGTCGATATGCAGCGGACCGTTGTCGAACGTGCTCGCTTCTGTCGACTCGCTCGACGCCATCGAGGAGCGCCTCAAATTCGCACGGACGCGCGCGAGCAACTCATCCACAGAAAAGGGCTTGGTGAGGTAGTCGTCTGCCCCCGCGTCAAGTGCTGCAATCTTGTCGGAATCTTCGGTGCGCGCCGAAATGACGATAATGGGGACTGCCGACCAGCTTCGGATCTTCGTGATGACCTCGATACCGTCAATGTCGGGAAGGCCGAGGTCGAGCATGATGAGGCTGGGGCCGTGCGACACCGCATCCATGATGGCGGCTTGGCCGTTGCAAACCTTGCTCACGACATAGCCGTGGAGGTCAAGCGCGGTCGAAACGAGGTTTTGAACGGTCGGGTCATCTTCGACCAGGAGGATGCGTGGCTTAGCGGCATTATTCATGAATCTCAATCTCCTCGGCGGGCAGGGTAAAACGGAAGACAGCCCCATGGGGGTGGTTGTCGCGAACTTCGATGACGCCGCCATGCGCCTCCACGATGGAGCGGCAGAGCGACAGGCCAAGGCCGATGCTTCGACGCGAATCCACGGGCCGCGTATTGCTTGAGGTGAAGAAGCGCTCAAAGATATGAGGCTTGTCGCAGTCTGCCACACCCGGCCCATCGTCTGCGACGTCCACTACGACGAACGCGCCCTCGCGACGTGCGCTGATGGTGACAGTCGAGTCCTCGGGCGTGTATTTGAAGGCGTTCATGATGAGATTCGTAAGCACCTGCATGATGAGATGGACGTCGATGCGTACCAGCAGGATGTCGTCAGTGTGCTCGATGGTGACGGCACGTCCATGCGATGCTTGGGCGACATGGCTGAGGGCGGCCTCGATGACCTCGTCGATGAGCTCGGATGTTAAGTTGAGGCGAATGGTGCCGTCCTCGACGCGTGTGATGGCGAGGAGGTTCTCCACGGTATCGATAAGCCAGAGGGAGTCGTCGTAGATGGCATCGGCAAGATCGCAGCGTTGTTCGAGGCTGAGCTGCTCGTCGCTCTTCCGAAGGATTGCCGCAGATCCGGATATAGCCGTGAGGGGTGTCCTCAAATCGTGGCCGATGGAGCGCAAAAGGTTGGCGCGCAGCTGCTCGTTTTTCGCCAAGACCGCAGCCTCTTCGCGCTCTTGCGCCGCCCGGTCGCTTTCGAGCGCCAAGGCGCATTCACCTACGATAGATAGGACGATCGAATGCTCGAAGGCTTCGATCTCGCGCCCCTCCAGGGCGATGCCGATGACACCGAATACCTTGTCGCCGGTGCGAACCGCAAGGTAGAGACAGCGCGCCTCAGGCAGGGTCCGCGTGCTTGCGCCCGCGCGCTTGTTGTTGGTGTAGGTCCAGGTTGCAACGGCGCGCTCGTAGTCGGTGAGCAGCGACGCGGATCGGTTTTCGGTGGGGTAGAAGACCACGTCGAGTTTTAGCAGTTTGACGAGTTGGTTCATGGCGACGCGGGCGCACTCCTCCGCGCTATGGGCTTGCTGCAAGAGCTGGTTCGTTTCGAGGAGTACGCGCGTTTTGAATGCGTTCTCGGCGGATGTACGGGCGTTGTCGGCGATGCGCGCAGTTAACTCGCCGGCGACCATAGCGGTGGCGAACATGATGCCGAACGTGACCAGATAGCTTCGGTCGTAGCTGGCGAGCGAAAACAGAGGCGTGACAAAGCAGAAGTTGTAAAGCACTACAGAGAGCACGCTCGATACGATCGTGCAGATACGCCCCGTCGTGGTGACGGCGGTCAGCAGGGCCGTGAAGATATAGAGGGATATGATGCTGGAGTCGGCAAATC
>USKL01000300.1 GCA_900555225.1 uncultured Collinsella sp. | reverse complement strand
TTTGCGGGCCTCTTCGACCTCATCGTTCCAAGGCAGCTCAACACGCTGACGGGCAGCAGCCTCGGGGCTCAGCACCTCGGCATCCAGATAATTGAGGACTTCCTCGACGAGCATCTCGGTTTCGGGGCGCGGAATGAGCACACCGGGGGCGCACGCGACGTCGATCATGCGAAACTGCGTGCTGCCGGTGATGTACTGTAGCGGCTCGCCTTTGGCGCGACGAACGACGGCCGCATGCATGGTCTCGAGCTGGGCCGCGTTAAGCGTCTCGTCCATACGCATATATAGGTCAATGCGCGCCAGGCCCGTGGCGGCGCACAGCAGCCACTCGGCAGAAAGACGGGGGTGCTCCTCGCCGCGCTCGGCCAGGTACTCCTTGGTCCACTCGAGACAACGCTTGATGGTCCAGATCTCGTTTGCCATGGGGCCCTCCCCTCTTAAGCGCCGGACGGCGCGCGAATGTCGGAGCAGATTGTACGCGAGGCCAGCGCATGGCAAGGGGCGATTGAAGGCGATTATCGAGAATCAGCCCAGAATTTTGCTTGGAACCTGCCTAAAATGTTCATTCGTCGACGTCTAAATCTGCATTCGTCAAGCTTTTGGCAAGGTTGCCCAAAACTGACCAATACCTAACCAAGAACTTGCCACATCGCTTGACGCACGACCCATCAAAAATCGCCCCGCGACTTCTTGAACGATTTTTCGAGCAATATTATCAATAGCAGATGAAGGCTGTTAATTACTTTGAGCAGGTAGGCAGCTTAATTTCTAACAAAGCAGATTAAATAAACTCGAAAAGTAATTTACCCAACCTAGTCATTTAAGAACGTCCCCAATGACTAAAATGCCATCACGGCCGACTGAATAAAATATCAAGGCAATGTCCCCAATGACTCCCTACGGATCATTTGACAACCAAGAAAACGCCGATGTTTTGGCAATGCCAGCGAGCGACGTCCAGAGCGAACAAGTTGGCATGAAAAAGGCAAGGCATAGACCTTCTGGTCATGCCTTGCCTTTTGAATGACAAATTGTCGCTCTGGGTGGCGCGCAGCGTCGAGCATTGCGCGGTTTGGTAAAACCGCGCAAAAAGAAAGCCCGTGCGCTCGATGGATTCGGATGCCCGACAGAGGCTCCTTATGGCTGCTTCCTTCCGGACCTGACCAGATTCGGAACATGTCGTCATCCGAACCCATCGAACGCGCTAGGCGCTCGGTATATCTTACCTGCTCCCGCCCGCCAGAGCAAGGTAGCTAATTTGGGACGGGGCTTTTTTGACTACTTTTGCAGCCCGATTGCCAGAGCAGCCAATGAGTAGTCAAAATAGTCCGATCCCAAAATGACCGGCTTGGTGCCGCACCACAGTAAGGGCCCATCTACTACGTTTAGGCCGCAGGGGTCAACCATAGCCGGCTTTTTCGAAAATCGGCAAGCTTTCTACCTGCGGTTTTGTTTTTGCAAATTCCGGGATGGTCGAGGGTGCCCGGTTTAACGTAGTAGATGGCCACGTTTCGTGGCAAACGGTCCGACCCAAGACCCAAGGCAGCCAACCTCGAATGGCCATTCTCGAAGTTGCGGTGGAATACGGACTGAATTGGCACCTTAAAGGCAAAAACACTCCGTATTTCACCGCAACTTATCGAGGGGATGGGTTTTAGAGGCGAGCAAGGTCATAGGCTTGTGCGGCTGACTCGCCGGCGCAGATGAGGTTGGTTGTGGCTTCTTGCGAATCGAGTGCCCGCTCCAGGTCCATGGGCTTGCGGCAGATCGGCAAAACCAAGTCAATACCCTGCCCATATACCGCATCCAGGTTGACAGCGCGACCGCCCACGACGGCGACCACCGGCTTGCCATATCGCTTGGCGCGGCGAGCCACACCCACCGGTGCCTTACCGGCGGCGGATTGCTCATCCATATTGCCCTCACCCGTTATGACCAGGTCGGTATCGCGCACGCGCTCGTCAAACCCCACGAGATCGAGCACCGTCTCCACACCCGAGCGCAGCCTCGCCCCGAGCGCCAGCAGCGCCGCGCCCAGCGCCGTCTCCAGCGCCACGGCATAGGCCTGCTCTGTGGTCATCAGTCCGGCCACCGGCCCGTGAATGCCCCGCAGCGTGTTTTTCTCCGCCGCCTGCATCACGGTCTTTACCGCCTTGTTGAAGCCCTCGTACTCCTTCTCCATCTCCGTCAGCAGACGGATACGGTCCTCCTGGGCGTTCACCTGCCGGGTCAGCTCCTGCTTGATGTTCTGGGCGCTCTCCGCCTTCTGGCGGCGGCTGTCCATCCGC
>USKL01000299.1 GCA_900555225.1 uncultured Collinsella sp. | reverse complement strand
GGCTGGGTCTCGAGCTGGCGGTAGATGGTGTCCATGGCGGCACGGTACTTGGGCTTGCCCACCAGGTCATACAGCTTGTAGAGGGTCTTGCCCGCATTGACGTTATCGAGGTTGTACTCCTGCGGGTTGTAATGCTTGATGGTACCGTCGTCCTGGACAAAGAAATCGATGTAGTCATCGGCAAAGGTCAGGTAGCGCTGCTCGCCCGTGATCTCGTACAGCTCGATGAGCGCCTTGATCATGCAGCCGTCGATATAGTTCCAGGTGTTCTCCTTGCCGGCGCGAATCTTTTCGATATTCCAAGCCGGCGCCTGCGGCGTAGAGGTTTCGATCAACTGCTCGATATAACGGTCCAGGATTTGATTGCAACCCATTGCTGTCCCCTCTGACATAAACGATAGGTGAACGTTACCCCTAGTGTAACGCGAACGAGGAATATAGGGTGAACGTTAACCCTATATTCCTCGCGAACGGCAGACTTTTAGCGGCAAACGGCGGTGAGACCCGCGGCGATGCGATGCGCCAGGCGCTCATAGCCGGCAGGACTGTAATGCAGACCGTCCGGCATATAGAGCTCGCGGTGCTCCGGCAAAAGCGGGCTGATACCGCTTTGCGCATACAGGTCAATCACCGGCACGGAGTAGCGGTCGCAGACCTCGAGCATCGCTCGCACGTAGGCGACCTGCGTCAACCCCAGGTGGTTGAGCTCGTCGCTTGCCGGGATATCCTTCTCGTGCTTGCCGCTCGTCTTGCACGGCGTCATAAACACGAGCTTTGCCCGAGGCGAGCGCGCCGTGATGGTACGGATCAGGTAATCGAGTGCACCATAGAACTCATGCACGTCCGTGCTGCCCAGCTCTCCAAGCGGCACGTTGCGGCTAAAGTCGTTGACGCCGCCAAAGACGATGTAGATATCGGCCGCATCGTCGATACCGTCAAGGCGCTCGACAAACGAATCGGTACGGTCGGCCTTGATGGCGATACGCGAACCCTTGATGCCAAAGTTCTCGACGACCGCGCCTCCCAGCAACGCGCCCAGATGCGAAGTCCAAGAGATGTCGTTGCCGCCTGCGCCGCATCCGTTATCGCCCCATGTGGTCGAATCGCCAAAGCAGCAAATGGTCGATTCACTCAAACTCTTCGTTTCCATAATCTTCTCCTCATCCGCCCATCGGCGGTCATACAGGAACGTACCGTTTATTCGCAGCATGCCGAGGGGCTATGCACGGGCGCATTCCGCAACGTGCGAATCGAGCCATTCGATATCCTCGGCAAGATGTGCCACGCCCAGATGGTGTTCACCCGGACACACCTCGTGCCGCAGGCCATCTCTGCGACCCAGCAACTTGTAGGCATCGCGCACGATCTCGAGCTGCTCGCCAACATTTTTCAGCCCGCGCGAACCGTTCAGATGATCCTCTTCGCAGCTCTGCACTAACAACGGGCGCGGCGCAATAAGCGAGGCAATATCGCCCATGTCGAGTAAGCGCCAAAGTCCGGGTGTGTAGTTGCAGCTGCAATTGCCATTGAGATGCAGCAGCGAATCGTCGACACCGTACAGATAGCCCGAGACAAACGCCTTGCGCACACGCGGGTCGAGTGCGGCCAGGTACAACGTCATGTAGCCGCCACCCGAAAAACCAAAGCAACCCAGGTCATCCATGGCAATGTCGCCGCGCGCCTCTAGGTAATCGATCAGACGCATGTTATCCCAGGCGTTGAGGCCCGCAACCGTAAGACCCAGCGGCTCGGCCATACGTGCTTGATTCAGACACGTACCGCGCAGGTAGCTGTTCTCGTCATCGCCCTGACCCTTCCAGTCACGACGGTATCCCCAACCGCGCGCATCAGGGCAGACGGTCACGTAACCCATGCGTGCCAAACGCAGACCGTAGTCGTAATTGAACTTACGCACGGCATCATCGACAGCCGGCACGCCCGCAACACCGGCTACGCTTGCAGCACCCGCTCCCTGATGACCATGCGGGCAGATATAACAGCGTTTGAGTCCCCGCTCATCAAGCTTAGGATGAGACGGCTCCAACAGGTAGAACGGCATCCAAACATCACGCTCGACCTGCAACATCGCATGGGTGCGCACGATGCCGCCGGCAACCCGCACGCGGCTGAGCTCACGAATCTCAATCGGGACGCGGTCCATAAGCGAAAGGCCCAAAACATCGTACAGGCGAGTCCTGGTCGCAATCCTCCACGCCTCAAAGTCTGCAGGGGTCTTGCCCGCAAATGCCGCCGAGCGCCCTTCGCGCTTCAGTCGGGCGCGCAGCGCAGGCTCGTCTTCGCAGTACGTCTCGATGTGCACGGT
>USKL01000298.1 GCA_900555225.1 uncultured Collinsella sp. | reverse complement strand
TTTTTACCTTGGCCCGAACGCCGCTATCGGCTACATCACCATGTTCAGCGCGTTCACAAATTCCTGGGCCTTCGCACGGCTACTCAGGCTAAAGACGCAAGCGGTCAACAGCCTGTTACGTAGGAAAACGTCGCGGCCCTTGATCCTGTTAACCCCCGTGATGTCCTTAAGGTAGACAATCTCGGTGTGCTTGCCACCAAAAGTGCCCTTCTTGAGCACCTCAATACGGTTGGGGTAGATCTTGACGTCTTTATACCTACCCGAACCCTTGTCCTGAAACAGCAAGGTGTTGTTGTCCATACGCGTCACTCCCGTGGGGTTCGCTAAAACTGTCTCTATGGCCACATTTTAGTCACTTCGGGAATCCTGCACGAAAGCGCTCGGCGACATTGGAATTCGAGTCCGCGCGAAGACCTTTAATGAAGTGCCCAGCACTTCCCCGCAACACAAAAACGGGGCAGCCCGCACTTCTGCCCCGTTCCTCTAACTATCGCATCGCAGCGCCAACCGGCTGCGCTTCCTTACTTCCCAAATAGCGCACCCAGCAGGCCGCGGCGTTTGGGCTTTTCCTCTCGGTAGGAACCCTCGGCAACCGCTGCCACCTGACGCGGCTGCTCGCCGCCTCCACGGCGCACGATCTGGTACAGGAACGGCGACTTAACGTATTTGACCTCGATGGGCGTGGCGTGCACGGTGCTTTCTCCGGACAGATGCAGGCTCGGGTTGAGCGGCGCCACCACATGCGTTTCGCGCTTGTCGCTAAACACCACCGCTGCCGCACGACCCGTCTGGCCGTTTACGGCAATGCGTACCTGCTCGCCATCGCGGCTGTCCGACGCCGGACGATCGACAAAGTAGACCGGTACCATCACCAGGCCGTCCTTATGCTTGCGGGCCTTGCGCGCCCAGGTGCGGATGCTCTTTTTATTGAGCCCCAGTACCGCCTCGGCATCGTTGCCGGCAATGTCGAGCGCCAGCTTATCAATGACCACCTGGTCCTTGGTAGACGCATCGACGGAGACAACGCGGAAGTCGCCCTCCTGCATGGCCGGGTCAAACGGCCCCACCTTGGCAAAGTCCCACGGCTCCAGAATACCCATAAGACGAACGTCCAGGTAGTTTGCCCTGGGATACGCCCAGTCGAGCACCTCGTAGTACACCAGGGTCTCCTTGCTCAGGCCCTTGACCGGGAAGGACGCCATCATGCGCAGGTCCGCCAGCGCCATGGGGAAATAGAAGAGCATCATGTCGTTTTGGATCGCATCTTCCACGTCGTGCCCGGCAAAGGCGTCGGGGTACTGGCGCACCAGCTGCAGTGCGTTGGCACGTGCCTGCTGCGGCGAGATTTCGCAGGGAATGCCCTGCTCCGGCACATACTCTGCACCCACGCCCATGGTCAGACGCTTGCTGAAGGTACCGGGCTTGAGCAGGTCGGCAATGCCGATCTTGTTGCCGCAGGACGGGCACTCAAACACACGCTGCGTTGACTCGCCCTCAAAGGACGCTCCGCAGAAGGGGCAAGGAATGCTCACATGCGTAGCCTCTTGGAACTCTTGCGCCGTGCCGCGATCCTCCCACAGCAGATGTTCCAGGACCGACTGATTGCGCCAGTGCGAATTGAAGAAATACCAGTCCGGGTCCTCCGGGCGCTCGAGTTGCGACACATGCGTGAGCTTGAGCAGTCCATCCACCACCGTCAACGGCGTATGGCGAATGCCCAAAGCGCTCTTGGGCTCTCCGGCGTCCGCCTGCCACGGAATGACCGCGCCGCAATAAGCGCACTCAAAGCTGCGCTTAGCTTGGTGTGTGTACATAGGGCCGCCGCAGTTTTGACATTTAATGGAAAACATCTCGTCCATGGAAACGTCCTCCTTTGCACAGGGGCTGTCGGCATTAAGTATGTCGATCAAACAGGCACATGCCCATACCCATGTGGCCCAAAATGGACCACCCAGGCAGACGAGAAGGCTCGCTCGTTAGCACCGGCAGACTATTGCTGCATTTTCTGAGCATCGGTGCACGGCGCCCCCGCGCGAGCTACACTATCCCCTTAAACATGATTGTGAGGACGACCGCTATGCTATTTGTAAATCGGCTGGTACATATGCTTGTTCCCGGCAGCGAGGACGAGCCGGTCGATACAACTTGTCGCACCAACGCGGGCTTTGCCGCAAGCCTCATTTGCATTGGCCTCAATATTGCCCTGTGCCTAGCCAAGGGCATCGCGGGTCTGCTCGCCGGCTCTGTCTCGCTTATCGCCGACGCCTTCAACAACCTCTCCGATGCCTCGAGCAACATCGTGAGCCTGCTCGGATTCCGACTTGCCAGCC
>USKL01000297.1 GCA_900555225.1 uncultured Collinsella sp. | reverse complement strand
CTGCGCGCATGGACGGCTCGTGAGCGGGTACATGGCTGTAGTAACATAGCTTCTGTCCGCGGGCGTGCCCGCGTTATTGTGAGAAAGGAGCCCCTGTGGCTGTTAACGAAGAGCTGCTTAAGAAGGTTCTTGAAGAGATTCGCCCCAACCTGCAGGCCGACGGCGGCGATATGGAGTATGTGGGCGTCGACGACGAGGGCGTCGTCAAGCTGGAACTGCAGGGCGCCTGCGCCGGCTGCCCTATGAGTGCACTGACTCTGTCCATGGGTATCGAGCGCATCCTGAAGGAGCACGTGCCCGGCGTCACCCGCGTCGAGCAGGTCAATGCTTCCGGCGAGACCGACGACCTGTACGACGAGTACGCGCCGTTCTAAGCTGCGAAAGCTGCGGACGACATGCTCCGCATAGACGTTACGCCCAGATATGCGGCTGCGAGCGCAAGGCCCGCGGCCGCATTTGTATGTAGGGAGCAGGGAGATCGATATGCTCAACGACCTCTACCATATGCTTGACCCCGTCGCGATCTCGGCGGGCCCCATCACGATCTACTGGTACGGTCTGGCCTATGTGGTCGGCGCCCTGCTTACGGCAGTCGTCATGTATCGCACGCAGCGCCGCTGGGGCTTCAACATCACGATTGATGACCTGACGAGCGTCGTGGTCGGCGCGGTCTTTGGCCTTATTATCGGCGCGCGCCTGTTCTACGTCGTCTTTTACGGCGATGGCTACTATTGGGCCCACCCGCTCGAGATCTTTGCCACCAACGAGGGCGGCATGAGCTTCCACGGTGGCCTGGTCGGCGGCATCTTGGGCGGCATCATCGTGTGCCGCATGTATAAGCTCGACGCCTGGACCATCGCCGACCTTGCCGTTATCGGTGCTCCGCTGGCGCTGTGCCTGGGACGTTGCGCCAACTTTGTGAACGGTGAGCTGTGGGGCAAGCCGACCGATCTGCCCTGGGGTGTGGTCTTTGGCGGCACCGCGGGCGATATGCCGCGCCATCCCTCCCAGCTCTACGAGGCGTTTCTTGAGGGCATCGTGCTCTTTTGCATCCTGCAGGCGCTCAGTCGCAAAAAACCACTGCTGCCCCAGGGTACGTTTATGGGCGTCTTTGTGATGGGCTACGGCATCGTTCGCTTTTTGATTGAGTTTGTGCGCGTGCCCGATGCGCAGCTGGGCTATCTGCTGGGCGGCGTCATCACCATGGGTCAGCTGCTGAGCCTGCCGCTCGTAATCGCGGGCCTGGCGCTCATCGTCTTCGCCCGTCGCCGCAACCGGCCCCAGCGCGTCTACCTGGACGCCTAGCCACCAAAACCACCACAAGGGGGACAGGCACCTTTGTGGTGGTTTTGCCGAGTTTGATAGGTTTCTAGAAAGGCTTTTTGGACTGTGAAGGATTCCGACCTCTCCACAACAGCTGCGCGCGACGCCGCTCGCATTGTTTGGTTTAAGCGCTATCCCGCCAAGCAGACGCTCATCGCCTTTTTGCTCGCCCTGCTGGCGACCACGGCGTTTTCCATCGATCCCGCCCCGGTGTCGAGCAATGCAGTCCTGGCGATCGATCCAAAGGCCTCGGGCATGCTTTACGTGTGCTACGAGGTGCTCCTCTCGTTTGCCGGCCATACCGACGCGGTCATGCTGCTTGCGCTTGCCTGCCTGCTCACGCTGCCATTTCGCTACGTGTTCTTTGGCCGCGGCGACGCTTGGCGTCCCTCGGTGATCCTTCCGTCGCTGTTCTTTGCCGTCTGCATGGTGTTTGGCCGCAGCTACGACCTCACCGATTCGGCCGAGATCGTGCTCGGCGACAAGGCCCGCATCATCTGCGCCTGGATAGGCGGTGCGGGCTGGATGCTCTTGGCGGTCGTTGCCTTCTACCTCGCCTTTGAGTGTCTAGATTGGCTGAGCTCTCGGCGCATTCCGTTTTCCGAAGCGCACTTTGGCCGCGTATGGCGTGTGACTCACGCCGTGCTCTCGGTCCATCCCTTTGCCGGGCCCTTCCTGGTGCTTATGGTCGCCTGGGCGCCCACGCTCATCGCTTCGCTGCCCGGTCTTTTTATGGGAGATACGGGTGCGCAGATTCGCCAGTGGTTCAACTATCCCAACGGCACGAGCGACTACCTGCGCCTACTCAACCCCAACGTGCTGCTCAACGGGCATCATCCCGTAGTGCACACGGCCATTATCGGCTCGTGCGTTCAGCTGGGGCTTTCGCTGTTCAACAGCGCTAACGCGGGTCTTGCCATCTACACCTGTGCTCAGTTCGTCATCACGGCCGCCTGCATGGCCTATTCCATTTCGTCGCTGCGCAAACTGGGCGTGAGCCTGCCGGTTCGCGGTGCGATCCTGCTGTTCTTTGCGTTTATGCCGATGTTCTCTAACTACGC
>USKL01000296.1 GCA_900555225.1 uncultured Collinsella sp. | reverse complement strand
TCGTCAGCGGTCTCCTTCACGCGCATGACGATGGTGTGCTTCATCGTGGGGTCCCAGTGGCGCGTTTCCTGGTAGATCTGTCCGCCCTCTTCGAGCACCTCCGCCTGACGGCAGATTTCGTAGGCCAAGCCATCGTGGAGGTTCTTGAAGGAGTTCATGTTTTTAAGCTCGGTCTTCACGCCGAGCTTGGTCGACCCGCGCCGGCGCAGGCTGACATTGCCGTCGCAGCGCATGGAGCCTTCCTCCATGGAGCAGTCGGAGATGCCCAGCGTCACAAAGATGCGACGGAGCTTCTCCATAAACAGGCGCGCTTCCTCGGGCGTACGCAAGTCGGGCTCGGTAACGAGCTCAATCAGCGGTGTGCCGCAGCGGTTGTAGTCGACGAGCGACTCGGCCGCGGAGGTAATGCGGCCCTCGGCGCCACCCACGTGGACCATCTTGGCGGCGTCCTCCTCCATATGGATGCGCAGGATGCGGATGGGCACCGTGTAGGAACCGTCCTCGCGACGCTCGGGCATCTGCAGGTTGGACGCGTCATAGCTGGCCAGATGGCCGGCACGCTGATTGCCTTCGCGCATGGTCGACGTCATTGACGTGGACAGACCCTCGGCGTTGGCCGAAGCGCTCGCCAGGCTCTGAGCCTCGGCCTCGCCAAACGCGCAGTCGGGGCGCTCGGCGGCACCGCGACCGGTCACATCCAGATCAAGGTGACCGTACATGGCAAAGGCGACCGGACCCTGCGTGGTCTGGAAGTTTTTGGCCATATCGGGATAGAAGTAGTGCTTGCGGTAGAACATCGAGTGGCGCTGGATCTCGCAGTTGGTGGCGAGACCGGCCTTAACAATGCTCTCGATGGCGCGCTTGTTGGGCACCGGCAGGGCGCCGGGCAGGCCCAGGCACACCGGGCACACGTTGGCGTTGGGCTCGTCATCGTGGCTGAGCTTGCAGTTGCAGAACATCTTGGTATCGAGTGCGGTGAGCTCGGTATGGATCTCCAGGCCGATCACGGCCTCCCAATCCTGCAGGACCTCGGAAAGCTCCTTCATTACAGCTCGCCTCCCTTCCCGGCAAAATCGGGCGCGACGGAAAGCGCGGGCGCACCCGTGGCGGCATCGGCAAAGCCACGCTCAAGGGCGCGGGCAAACGTGAGCAGCTGACGGTCCTTAAAGGCAGGTCCCACCAGCTGGGCAGAAACGGGCAGCTGAGTATCCTCGCCCAGGCCCAGCGGCACCGAGATACCACCGTTGCCGCAGATGTTGAGCGAGATGGTGTACAGGTCGGAGAGGTACATCTGCGTGGGGTCGCTGATCTCGCCAAACTTAAAGGCCGTGCGCGGCGAGGCGGGCATGAGGATGGTGTCCACCTTGGCATACGCGGCGTCGTAGTCCTGCGTGATGAGCGTGCGGGCCTTCTGCGCAGCGTAGTAGTACTTGTCGTACACGCCCGAGCTCAGCAGGTAGGCGCCGAGCATTTGACGGCGCTTGGCCTCGGCGCCAAAGCCGTGGGCGCGCGACAGCGAGCTCTGGTCGGACAGGTTGGCGCAGCCCTCCTCCTGGTAGCCGTAGCGAATGCCGTCGAAGCGAGCCAGGTTGGAGAACGCCTCGGCCGGGCCGATGACGTAGTAGGCGGCGATGGCGGCGTCCAGGTGCGGCAGGTCGACCTCGACCAGCTCGGCGCCCTGGTTCTGCAGCTCCTGGGCGGCGCGCTGAACAGCGGCCTTGACCTCGGGCGTCAGGCCCTCGGCCTCCATAAACGCGGGGATGATGCCCACGCGCTTGCCCTCGATGCTGTCGTTGAGATGCTCGGTAAAGTCGACGGCGCAGTCCTGGCTGGTGCAATCGTACGGATCGTGGCCCGCACCGGTGAGCGCGTTCATGGCCAGCGCGACATCCTCGACCGTGCGGCCAAAGGGGCCCACCTGGTCGAGCGACGAGCCAAAGGCAACCACGCCGTAACGGCTCACGGCGCCATACGTGGGCTTAAAGCCCACCACGCCGCACAGCGACGCCGGCTGGCGAATGGAGCCGCCGGTGTCCGAGCCCAGCGAGAGCGCGACCTCGCCCGCGGCGACGGCTGCAGCGGAGCCGCCCGAGGAGCCGCCGGGCACGCGTTCGGTATCCCAGGGGTTGTTGGTGCGGTGGAACGCCGAGCTCTCGGTGGAGCTGCCAAAGGCAAACTCGTCCATGTTGGCCTTGCCCATGGGCAGGCAGCCGGCGTCGAGCATGCGCTGAACGCAGGTGGCGGTGTAGACGCTCTGGTAGTCCCCGAGCATGCGGGAAGCGCAGGTGGTGCGCGTGCCCACAAGGTTCATGTTGTCCTTGATGGCCAGCGGCACCCCCGCGAGCGGGGGCAGCGGCTTGCCTGCGGCACGGTCGGCATCCACGCGCGCGGCG
>USKL01000295.1 GCA_900555225.1 uncultured Collinsella sp. | reverse complement strand
ATCGACGAGCTTTCGGACCTGATGATGGTCGCCGGCAAGGATGTCGAGGCCTCGATCGTCCGTATCGCCCAGCTGGGCCGTGCCGCCGGTATCCACCTTATCGTGGCTACGCAGCGCCCCAGCTCCAACGTGGTGACGGGCCTTATTAAGGCCAACATCACCAACCGTATCGCCTTTAACGTGGCTACGGGCATCGATTCCCGCGTCATTATCGACCAGATGGGCGCCGAAAAGCTTACTGGTTTGGGCGACATGCTGTTCTCCAAGGTCGACTGGGGCAAGCCCCGCCGTATCCAGGGCTGCTTTGTCTCGGATGACGAAATCAACGAGATCGTCGAGTTCGTTAAGTCGCAAAGCGAGCCCGACTATCACGAGGAGATTCTGTCCGCCGTGGCGCCCGCCTCCATGTCCATGGCTGGCGGCGGCATTGTTCGCACGGGCGTTGCCGAGCCGCAGGATGACGATCCGCTTATCTGGGAGGCCGCCCATATTGTGGTGGAATCGCAGCTTGGCTCCACATCTGGCCTGCAACGCCGCCTTAAGGTTGGCTATGCGCGCGCCGGGCGTATTATGGACATGCTGGAAGAAAAGGGTGTCGTCGGCCCACCCGACGGCTCTAAGCCGCGCGAGGTCCTGCTGGATGAGGAGGGGCTTTCCGCGCTAGAGTCTGTCGACGCCGAGATGGCACGTGAAGATCGTGAGTTTGGAGGATTCTGATGGCTGCACGCTTTGGTGACATGCTGCTCGAGCAGCGTCGCCGGATGGGCCTTTCCATCCAGCAGGTCGCCAACACCATCAAAATCAGGCCGCAGATCATCGAGTTTTTCGAGACCGGTAACTTTGCATCGATGCCCCCGCGTGGCTATGCGCAGGGCATGATTTCGAGCTACGCTCGTTTTTTGGGGCTTAACCCGCGCGAGGTCGTCAACGCTTATTTTGACGACCTCATGGCATATGAACGCGAGACCTCGCAGCAGGGCGGTCGTTTTCAGGATGCTGCCGGCTACGTTAACTCGCGTTCGTCGGTTGATAACGGACGCTTTCTGATGGTTCAGGGAGGACGCTCGACGCGGTACGGCCAGCGTCCTCCGCAGGCGGGCTATATCACCGAGACGGGCTCTAGCGAGGAGATTCGTTCTCAGCGAGATCGCTTTCGCAGTACGCCCATGCCGGATGACCGTGCGCTTCCCGCCGCTCGCGGGTTGAGTCGCGATCCTCGCGCCGGTTACGGCGACGGAGGCTACTCCGGTCGTGGTTATCGCGGAGTTTCTTCCGGGCGTTCCCGCGGTGGATATGCCGACGCCGATACCACGCAGGTGACGCCGCGTCTTCGCTCTCAATCACAGCCGTATGGCCAGCGCTCTTCGGCTCCGCGTTCGGGCCAACGTGACTATCAGAACCGTGGCGAGCTTGCGCCGCGTTCGGGCCAGCGTGGCTTGCAGCGCCAGGGCGGCTATCGTGGTCGTCCCGATAGCGGTCGCGGCCGTATGCCGCAGGGGAATGGCCGTGGCGGCTCCAATCGCGGACGCGGCGGTGGACGTGCTCCTCAGAACAATGGACTCGATCCGCGCATCATCTACGCCGGCATCGGTGCCGTGGCACTTTTGCTGATTTTGCTCATCGTGGTCCTCCTGCGTGGCTGCGGCCCTTCTGCACCCGAGTCGACGCCCGAGACGCCTGCGGCCACCAAGACGACGACCAAAAAGTCTTCTAAGAAGACCGAATCCGTTGACGACGATGAAGGCACCGACGATGCGACGGATTCTGCCGATTCGGACGCTGCCAAGGCGACGGTAAAAAAGGAAGAGGACGAGGTCATCAAGGTCAAGGTTTCCGTTGCCAAGGGCAAGACCGCCTGGATTGAGGTCAAGGTCGACGGTAAATCGGTCTACGGCGCCCAGGCGACCGGTCCCTTTGAGCAGGAGTACACGCCCGAGTCCTCGATCGAGATCACCACGTCCAAGCCCTCCGATGTCACGGTTACCAAGAACGGTGAAAAGGTTCGCTATGACACCAAGACATCGGGCGTGGCGCGCGTGACCATAACCGTTCCCAAGAAGGAGACCACAGACTCCAAGGACGGCGAAAGTACCGACGGCACCGATACTGCTAACGGCACCGACGCCCAGTCTGCCGACGGCACCGACCCCCAGTCTGCCGACGGCAGCGTCACGGCATCCGACAGCCAGACAGCGAACGATTCAGATGACAATTCGTACGACAGCTACTAAGGCTCCCCGTACCGAAAGGAAGAACCATGGCTAAAGATTCCAGCTTTGACGTTGTGTCCGAGGTCAACATGCAGGAGGTCGATAACGCCTTCCAGCAGACCACCCGCGAGATTTCCCAGCGCTATGATCTTAAGGACTCCGGCGCCACCATCGAGCTTTCGAAGGGCGACAAGC
>USKL01000294.1 GCA_900555225.1 uncultured Collinsella sp. | reverse complement strand
TAGCGTCGTAGCCACGCTCGACCATCAGGGCACGGACGCGCTCGATACGACCGGCAGGACCGGCAGCAAACTCAGACATGCAGATTCCTTTCTTGTTGTCTCTATATAGACGGGACGGGTCTCAACCGAACGACGGAATCGCATGCGATCCGCAACCGATTGGAAACCCGCCCCTCAACATGATACGAAAGACGATGGAAGTCAATAAATCTTAGAGAAGTTCTTTACGAGAAGCCAAGTAGGCGTGAGCATGGCGCTCAAGAACCTCGTCCTCGACGCTCGTTAGGCGAATGGCGCCGAGCGCCGCGGGCAGCGGCAGCATGCTGCGGTTCGAGCGGACAAACTGCTGTCTGCGGAACTCCTCGATATATGCGGCAGGCTCCAAGTCGAAGGCAAGCTCCTCGATGCCAAAGTCCTCCAGGCAGTCATCGAGATCAAACACATAGTCGATATCGAAGTCGCAGGCATCGTGTGCTAGGCGCGCCTCAAAGCGCATGCCCTCGGACAACAGCTGGTAGGCAGGGACCTGCGAAGCGGCATCGCCCAAGCAAGCGCGCAGGGTGCGCTCCCCCGTCTTGCCAAAATCGAGCGCATGGCGAGCGCTCGGGTTCGTGGCCGTCAGCACGTCCTTGCGGGCAGTCTGAGACCATTGAACGGCATTGACGAGTGCGACCTCCTCGCCCGCGAGAATCTCGGGGACGGTCTCAGTAAACTGATTCCAGCGGGACTTGCTGCTCGAAAGCATGGTGCCAACAAGTACCGCATAGCCGAGCTTGAGGTCCTCGGGTTCCGCCTCGCGAACAAGGTCGAGGTCACACACAACCAAGCCCGGTTCGGGACGGAACGCGATAGCGGGAAGCGCATTGGCCGACGAGGCGACGAGCGGCTTCATGGTCGTCGCGACCGTGAGCATGGCGTCGAACGTCGTCGGCAGCAAGGCGCACTCGGTGCGACCGCACCACTGGTTAGCGCACCAGCTAACAACCGAGCAGGTCGCGGCATCGCCAACGGCAATAACCAGGTCATCGCAGGTAATACCGTTAGCCGACAGGGCGCCAAAGACGGTATCGGCATCGGCCAGCGTGGCACCGAAAGCCGAAACCTCAAGGGGGAGCTGCGACACGGCAAAACCGGCGTCAACCAGCGCATGCTCGACGACCTCGCCAAAACGCTCTGACGAGGCGGTGTTCCAAACGACCATCGCGCGCTTAGGCTTACCCACAGCCGAGGCAAACATGCGCGACAGCTCCTCGAAAGCGCCCAATCCGACGCGGACATCGACGCTGCGGTTTTGGAAATTGATCAGTTGACGGCGAATCATAGCAGTCCACGCTCCAAAAGCATCTCGGCACAAAGGTAGGAAACGTCCTCGAAGGACTTGTTGCGAATATCAAGGGTAAGGTCGGCGGCCTGTCGATACAGCGGACGACGATGCTCAAACAGGCGCGCGGCATGCTCGGGCGAACGGAAATCGGGGCGCGTGTCGGACCGACGAATCTGGCGAATCGAATCCTCGAAGTCGCCCTCGAGGTACACGCACGTACCCATTTCGTGCATCAGCTCAATATTCACCGGCGTCTCGACGATACCGCCCCCGCACGAAACCAACAGGCTGCGCTCGCTTTGGAGCGAACGGAGCGCCGAGGTCTCGAGCTCGCGAAAACGATCCTCGCCCTCGGTCTCAAAAATCTCGGTTACCGACTTGCCGCAACGGCGCACGACCAGGCGGTCGGTATCGATAAAACGCCGCTTGAACATAGTGCCGACGTTGCGCGCAAGCGTCGATTTGCCCGCGCCCAAAAAGCCGATAAAGAAGATATGGTCGCAGCCGTGTTTGATGTGCTGAGACATGGCGAAACCTATTCCTCGCAGGGAAGGTCGCGCAGGGCCCGGCGCTCAAAGATACGGAAGATCTGCGTGTACCACAGGTCCTGGGTTGCCTGCGGCTTAACCAGGATAGTATCGACGCCGGCAAAATTGCCGCTCCACACGTCAGTGTAGAGCTGATCACCGATCAGCACCGCCTCGTCGGCCGTGGCGCCGAGGCGCTTAAGACCCGCCTTGAGGGCAAACGGCGCCGGCTTCATGGCGTGGCTGATGGCCTCGAGTCCCAGCTCGCGTGCAGAGCTCATGACCTGGTCGCGATGCCAGTTGTTGGACACCATGCACAGCTTAAAGCCTTTGGCGCGGGCGGCATCGAGCCAAGCGGAAACCGCGGCGGGAACCTGCTCGGTGTCGCGCGGCACCAGGGTGTTATCGCGATCGAGCAGAATGGCGCGTTTGCCGTCGGCCCACAGGGTATCAAGGTCGATGCGATCGACCGAGGCAACGTATCGTTTGGGGCTAAAAATCCTCATGCTAATTCCAAGACTGTTGATGCTCTTCGTAGGTTTGCGAGAAGTACTCCTCGTCCTGCGTAATGTAGAAATACAGGTC
>USKL01000293.1 GCA_900555225.1 uncultured Collinsella sp. | reverse complement strand
TTGCATGGAGCTCGTGCACGGTGCGCTCGACGGCGGGCACCACATTCTGCTGTTCAGCCAGTTCACGGGCATGCTCGATATCATTGGCAAGCGCCTGGCCAAGGAGGACATCGGCTTTCTTAAGCTCACGGGCGCTTCGTCCAAGGAGAGCCGCGCCAAGATGGTCGCGCAGTTCCAGGCGGGCGAGGTGCCGGTCTTTTTGATCTCGCTCAAGGCGGGCGGCGTGGGCCTCAACCTGACGGCGGCCGACGTGGTCATCCACTACGACCCGTGGTGGAACGTGGCCGCGCAGGACCAGGCGACCGACCGCGCGCACCGTATTGGCCAGCAACATACCGTGACCGTGTACAAGCTCATCGCCAAGGACACGATCGAGGAACGCATTATGCAGATGCAGGAGTCCAAGCGCGACCTGGTCAACAGCGTACTCGGCGGCGACGGCGTCTCGTCGGCACTGTTCACGCGCGAGGATGTTCTGGCGCTTCTCGGCGGCGACGGGCGCTAGCCGCGCGCGGGGTGGGACTGCTGGAGTGGGCAGGACGGTCGACGCATTTTGGCCCGACCGCTTGCCTGATCCGTTATGTGTTCATTTGCAATGCCGTGGATGGTTTGTCTGCCTTTGGGCATAAGAACCATCAAGAACACTGGCACATCAGCAAAGGAGAACATCATGGCGAAATTCTTTAAGGACCCCGACGGTAAGCTCATCGCTGCCCTTGGCGACGACGTTGCGACCCCTGCCGGTTGCACGGAACTGACCGCAAACACTGAGGACGCGGCGCACGAGAAGCACGTGCCTGTTGTCGAGACCGAGCGCGACGGTCACGTGATTCGTGCACGCGTTGGCTCGGTCGAGCACCCCAGCCTGCCCGAACACTACATTGAGTGGATTGCGCTTGAGGCCGAGGGCCGCTTAGAGGTTCATTACCTTGAGCCCGGCATGAAACCCGCGACGTTTTTCGCGGGCGGCTCCAAGACCGGTACCGTCTATGCCTACTGCAACCTGCACGGGCTGTGGTCCGCGACATTCTAGGAGCGCGCCCCCGCTCGGGGTATCATAGCTAGCATATGCACATGCAAGCGCCGGCTGCATTATGCGGCCGGCGCTTTTACTACGATTTCGATGGTTTACGACGGAAAGGGCTGGGGCATGAAGCTCGCGCTTGCACAGATCGATATGCGCCTGGGTGATATTGAGGGCATTTGCGGCCGCATCGAGGACCAGGCTCGTCTGGCCCACGAGCGCGGGGCGCGCGTGCTGTGCGTTCCGGCTCCGCTCTTTATGGGCGCCATGCCCGGTGGCCTGGTGGGCGCTGCCGACTTTGAGCACGACGTGCTTGCCGGTTTGACTGGTGTCGCCGAGCGTATCCAGGAGCTTGACATGATCTGCATCGTGCCCGCGGCGGTTTCGTTTGAGGGCCAGCCGCTGCTCGACTACATGATGCTCAAGGACGGTCATGTGGTGCCGGCGCGTTCGAGCATTGCCCTGCAGCGTGGCGAGAACAACGACACACGTTGGGCGCCGCCGGTGTTCGACGTGGACGGCGTGCGCATCGCCGTGATTTTTGACTTGGACCGCGAACTCGAGATGCTGCCGACCGGTGTTGACCTCATTGCGTATTTCCAATTCAACGCGTTTGACATGACCGACCGCGAGACTGCCGCCATTGCTGCCGTTCGCAGCGGCGCCTACCGCAAGATCGCATCCAAGCGCAGCGTGTGGTTTGCCTGCATGGCGCCGGTCGGTGCCTATGACGAGTCGGTGTATACCGGCGGTTCGTTTGTGCTCGACGACTGCGGTCGCGTGGTGGCCCAGGCGCCGTGCTTTGAGGAGAGCCTGCTGGTTCAGGAGATTCAGCGCGGCGTGATGCTCGATGCCCTGGAGGATCACGAACTGCCCGAGTTCCGTTCCGAGGAGTGGCTGTGGCAGGCGCTGGTGCTCGCCGTGCGCGACAACGCCCGAGCCCACGGTGCGTCGCGTGCTGTGGTGGCACTCGAGGGTGACTTGCCGTCGTCCCTGCTGGCGGCGCTGGCCGTCGACGCTCTGGGCCCGCGCAATGTGATTGGCCTGGTGCTGGGGCGCAACCGTATCTTTACGCCGGCGCAGGAAGAGGCCGAGGCTGCCCGCTGTGCCGCCGTCCGCGCCATCGCCGAGCGTCTGCACATTCGCACCGTCGAGCGCGATGCACCGGATGCGGCGCGTGTGCCAGCGGGTGTCCCAAGGGCGCCGTCCATATGGTGCGCGACAAGGAGGGCTTTCTCTACCCCCAGATCACCGACGGCTGCGTTGGCTGCGGACACTGTGCCCACGTCTGCCCCGCCCTGAAGCAGCGGGAAGTACGCAGCGCTCCCGCCGTATTCGCCGTATGGAACGAGGACGAAGCCGTCCGCGCCCATTCCACAGCAGGCGGCGTGTTCACGGCGTTGGCGGAGTTCGCGCTA
>USKL01000292.1 GCA_900555225.1 uncultured Collinsella sp. | reverse complement strand
GACGCAGAAGCGCGTGCCCCAGTTCGCCGTCGGTGGAGAACAGCAGAAGTCCCGTGGTGTCGCGGTCCAGGCGGCCCACCGGGAAAAGTCCCGGAAAGCGGTCGCGGGGGACCAGGTCGGCCACGCAAGGGCGCTCCTGCGGGTCGCTCATGGTGGTGAGGTAGCCGGTCGGCTTGTAGAGCATCAGGTACACGGCACCCTGGTTGAGCTTGACGGGCATACCGTCGACCTCGATATGGTCGCGGTCGACATCGACCTTGGTGCCCAGCTCGGTCGCGACCAGCCCGTTGACGGTCACGCGGCCGGCGGTCATTAGGTCCTCCGAGCCTCGGCGGCTCGCCACGCCCGCGCGCGCCAAAAAGCGCTGCAGGCGCATGGTGTGCGGATAGACGGGCTGGGCGTCGCCCGCGGGCGTTGTGGCGTCCGTGGCGCTTGCGGTGCACGTCTCCCCTACTTCGTTAGTCCTCGTCATGCAAATCCTCCGAGGTCTCGTCGACGATCAGGGTGTCCTCTTCCTCGACTGCCTTAACATCTTCAACATCGGTATCGAGCAGTTCGCGCTCTTCGTCCAAGTCCTCGGCCTGCTCCTCGAGTGTGGACTGAATACTGCGGCCGCTCAGACGCTCGCGGATAAACTGTCGCGACTGCTCGTCGGGGGCAAACTGCTCCAGATCGGGCAGATCGCGGGTGGAGCGCAGACCGAACTTTTCCAAGAAGGCGTTGGTCGTGCCGTAGATGATGGCCTGACCGCGCTCGGGGTCGCGGCCGAGCTCGCGCACCAGACCCTTATCCACGAGCGACGCGATGACGCCGTCGGAGTTGACGCCGCGGATGCCCTTAACAACCTCGCGCGTAACGGGCTGGTGGTAGGCGATGACGGCCAGGGTCTCAAGCGCCGCCTGCGACAGCTTTTGCGTGTCCCAACTCAGGACATAAGCCTCGACCACGTCGTGGTAGGCGGGGTGCGTAAACAGGCGCCAGCCGCCGGCGACCTCGCGCAGCTGAAAGCCACGATTGGCCTCCTCGTACTCAACCTTGAGCTCGGCCAAAAGCGACGCGCACTCGCCCGGGGCGATATCCAGCGCACCTGCCAGCGCGGGTGCGCTCACGGGGTCGCTCGATACCAGCAGCAGCGCCTCGAGGGCACCTTTGAGGCTGTTTGCCTCCAGCGTGGAAAGGGTTGACATGGTTGGTCGCTCCTATTCGGTGAGCTCGGGGCCCTCGCCGGGCACGTATGCCTCGGCGCCCTCGACGCGGTTGATTTGAATGGTTCCGAAGATCTTGTCCTGGCTCAGCGTAAGCGAGCCGCGCTTGGCGAGCTCGAGCATGGCCAGGAAGGTGACGACGAGCTGCTCGGTGGTGGCGTCGCCGTCCAGCAGCTCGCGGAAGGTGCAGGTTTGGTGCGCCATGGTAAAGCGGTCGACCGAGGCCACCGTCAAGTCGAGCGGCACGCGATGCGGTGCCACGTGCTCGGCCTCCAGCAGGAAGGTCTGGCGCTTGCCGTCCAGGTCGGCGCAGATGACGGCGAGGCCGCGCAGGGTAATGCCGGCCAGGTAGTCGGGCATAAGGCCTAGAAACTCGGGGTCGGGGCCGGCCACGCGAGGATGCATGCGGCTCTCGGCCTGCATACGCGCGCCAAGGGCTGCCGCCGCGCCCTTAAACTGCTTGTAGGCAATCAGGCGCTGGATCAGGACCTCACGCAGGGCGTCGCCGTCGAGCGCACTGAGTTCCTCGAGCTCATCGTCGTCCTCGTCATCGTCGACGGTTTTGCTTGGGGCCTCCTGGGGCACCAGCGAGGCAGCCTTGATGTCCAAAAGGGTTGCCGCGACCAGCAAAAAGTCGCTCGCCACGTCCAAGTCCAGTGCCTCAATGCGTTCGGCCTCGGCAAGGTATTGCTCGGCCACCTCGCTGATCGAGATGGCACCGATATCAACTTTTTGGCGGGTTACCAGCTGCAGCAGCAGGTCGAACGGTCCGCTGTAGACCTGCGTCGACACGCGATACGACATCTTCGACCTCCTTTGACGGCGCCTTCGCGGCGCGGTTTGGGTGCATGTTGCGACCGTTTTGCACGATCGACCTGTAAGTTTACCTTAGATGCCGGCGATTGCGAAGTTGAGCAGCCACTCGGCGAGCGGATACACGGTAACGTCGAAATAGCGCCCGATTACATCGATGCCGGTCCACATGGGCAGCAGATACAGCACAATGATGAGTATGGGCATGGCGTATTGCTGCAGGCGGTAGTAGTTGGCGAGCGCCTTGCCCTTGAGGAACGGGACGATAATCGACGAGCCGTCGAGCGGCGGGATGGGCAGCAGGTTGAAAATGCCGACATTGATGGTCAGCAGCGCCATCAGGGACAGCACATCCCGCCAGCCATAGCGCACAGCCTGGCTGACCGCCGACACCGTACCGATGGGGCCGGACAGTTCCTCCATGCCTGCCTGGCCGG
>USKL01000291.1 GCA_900555225.1 uncultured Collinsella sp. | reverse complement strand
TATGGAGGAAAGACGCATGAGAACACTGTTCACGTCCGAGTCGGTGACCGAAGGTCATCCCGATAAGATCGCTGACCAGATCAGCGACGCCGTCCTCGACGCAATCCTTGCCAAAGAAATAGAGCTCCAGGAGCAGGGCTACATCGCCCCCAACGGCGTGCCTGCCAACGTGGAGAACGTCCGCTGCGCCTGCGAGACCCTCGTGACCACTGGCACCGTCATCGTCGCCGGCGAGATTCGCACCCAGGCCTACGTAGACGTTCAGGAAATCGCCCGTGGCGTTATCCGCCGCATTGGCTACAACCGTGCCAAGTTCGGTTTTGACTGCGACACCTGCGGCGTTATGAGCCTCATCCACGAGCAGTCGCCCGATATCGCCCAGGGCGTTGACGAGTCCTTCGAGACCCAGACCGGCGCTACCACCGACCCGATCGACCTGATCGGTGCCGGCGACCAGGGCATGATGTTCGGATATGCCTCCAACGAGACCAAGACCCTCATGCCCATGCCGCACTACCTGGCAAGCCGCCTGGCCGAGCGCCTGGCCGCCGTGCGCCACGACGGTACCCTGCCCTATCTGCGTCCCGACGGCAAGACCCAGGTCACCGTGCGCTACGAGGAAGGCAAGCCCGTCGAGGTCACGACCATCGTCATCTCCACGCAGCACGCTGCCGAGATCGAGGACATGGGCAAGATCAAGGCCGACCTCATCGAGCACGTCATCACCCCGGTCATGGCCGCTGAGAACATGCCGTGGGATAACGCGGACATCTACGTGAACCCCACCGGTCGCTTTGTCGTGGGCGGCCCCATGGGCGACACGGGCCTCACCGGCCGCAAGATCATCGTCGACACCTACGGCGGTTATGGCCGTCACGGCGGCGGCGCCTTTAGCGGCAAGGACTGCACCAAGGTCGACCGCTCCGCCGCGTATGCCGCGCGCTGGGTCGCCAAGAACGTAGTCGCCGCCGGTCTGGCCGACCGCTGCGAAGTCGAGCTTGCCTACGCCATCGGCGTTTCCAAGCCCCTCTCAATCATGGTCGACACCTTCGGTACCGCGCATGTTGCCGAGGACAAGATCGTCGAGGCCGTAGAGAAGACCTTCGACCTGCGCCCAGGTGCCATCATCCGCGACCTAGACCTGCGTCGCCCCATCTACGAAAAGACGGCAGCCTACGGTCACTTCGGCCGCGAAGACCCCGACTTCACCTGGGAGAAAACCGACCGAGTCAAAGAACTCAAAGCAGCCTGCGGCCTGTAATTAAGAACCGCCAAGGTTTCAACGACATAAGCGCTTAAAAAAGAAGTACCGCTCCCAACCGGTACTTCTTTTTATTTAAACGGTGGTGAAGATGCTTCGATATGAGCCCACGCTGCGTCACCAGCTAATGAATTTTGGAGCACACGCGCCTCTACCATGTATCCTTAGTTCCGAGGGCTTTGGTATTTGGTCGGTCGCGAGTTCCGCACGAGCCGGAGGCCACTTAATGTGGCCTCCGTGCGAGCCAGGACTGTAGAGCAGGCGACCAAATACCAAAGCCCTCGGAACGACGGGATAGAAAAGGAGCACCCATGGCAGGCAAGCCGCAAACACTAGCTACGACCTCGGCATTCGAGATCTTGGGCCCCGTCATGGTCGGCCCCAGCTCATCGCACACCGCCGGCGCCCTTCGCTGCGCCCAAGTTGCCGCCAGCCTGTTGGAAGGTCGCATCACCAAGGTCACCTTTGGCCTGTGGAACTCCTTCGCCCACACCTACCGCGGCCACGGCACAGACCGTGCGCTCGTCGCGGGCATACTGGGCCTCGACACCGATGACGAGAACATCAAGCAGGCCTTCGCCCTCGCACGCGAGCAGGGCCTCGAATATCACTTTGACATCAAGGGCGACGACGCGTCCATCCACCCCAACACCGTCGACATTGACATGGTCGACGACACGGGCGCCGCGGCACAGGTCCGCGGCGAGAGCCTGGGCGGCGGCAAGATGCGCATCAGCCGCATTAACGGCGTCGGCGTCGACATCTCGGGCATGTATTCCACGCTCTTCGTGGCGCACAAGGACGTCCCCGGTGTACTCGCCGCGCTCACCAACCTGCTCGCCTACGCCCATGTAAACATCGCCTTCTGCCGCACCTACCGCACCGAAGTGGGCGGCCAGGCCTACTCCGTCTTTGAGACCGACGGCGCGCCCGACGACACCGTCGTCCCCATGCTGCGCAAGCTCGACAATGTCGATTACGCAACGTTTATCGAACTCCCCGGTTCTGCCTCGTCGCTCTCCCCCGGCGTCTCGGCCAAGGAAATCTTCGACGACGGCGAGCAGTTGCTCGATGCGTGTGAGGAACTGGGGCTCAGCATCGGCGCCGTCATGGCCGTTCGCGAGGCGCGTCTGACCGGCGAGGCCCACGCCGTCGCCGCCATGCGCCGCGTGCTCGACGTCATGCGCGAGGAGACCACGGCCCCCATCGTC
>USKL01000290.1 GCA_900555225.1 uncultured Collinsella sp. | reverse complement strand
AGTTATCCCAAACGCGGACGCGCGCGATGTTCTGGCACACGCGGCCATCGTTCTTCAAGGTGCACATCATTTCGCAGCGCTGGCATCCGGAGCAACGGGCGCGATCGGTGACGATCATCTTGGTTGCAGTGTGACGGATGTCGATACGGCCCGATGCGATCGACTGACTCGTGACGCCCCACGACGCCAGCACGCCGCCCACAACGAGACCGGCGACGCCGCAGCCTGCCATTGCAAGCACCTGGCGACGGGTCATCGCATGCTTCGGCTTTGCTTCCACAGCTTCAGTTTGCTCGACGGCGTTCGTCGGGCTCTCTTCAGGGGCGCTGCCGTTGATATTGGTATCTGACATTTTTGGTACTCCCCCTCACATATCGGTGAGTCTCTTCCTTCGGCCCCGGTTTCCTCGCGCACCTTTATATAGGTACGCATCCCGGTGGCTCCCCCTCTTCTTTTTGGCCTTGATAGGTCACGCAACGGTAAGCAGTATGCCCTCCCAAGAAAAACCCTCGTACCCTCTTTCGGGGGCAAAACTGCGTTTACCTGCAATTTTGCCCAATTACCCTCAAAGAGGGTACAGGGGTATTGCACCCAGATGAGAAACTCCGCTCGACGAGTTTGTATCGTCTGCAACCCCAAGTCGCCTTGACGTGTCACGCAACGCACGATAAGCGAGAGATTTGGAGATGCAACAATGGCTGACACGAAGTCATATGGCTGGGCCGGCAAGATCTTGCGCGTGAACCTCACGACTGGATCCATCACCACCGAGCCGACCGCACCCTATGAGGACTATATCGGCGGCATGGGCCTGGCGAACAAAATCATCTATGATGAGGTCGCCCCGGGCACCGATCCTCTGAGCGAGGACGCAAAGATCGTTTACGCCGTCGGTCCTCTGACCGCAACTGGCGTGCCGCTGGCTGGCCGCACCACGGTTTGCTTCCTTTCCACCTTCACCACCGACTACCAGGTTGTCGACGCGCACTGTGGCGGCATGCTTGGCGCGAAAATCAAGATGGCTGGTTACGATGCCATCATCGTCGAAGGCAAGTCCGACAAGCCGGTTTACCTTCACATCAAGAATGACAAGGTCGAAATCAAGGACGGCTCGATGGTGTGGGGCCTTGGCACCCGCGCTACGACCGAGGTCTTGAACCGCCTCGAGGGCGTCAGCGCCTGCGTCGCGACCATCGGCCCTGCAGGCGAGAACCTACTCCCCTATGCCTGCATGATGAATTCCCGCAACCACTCCGCAGGCGCGGGCCTCGGCACCGTCATGGGCTCTAAGAAACTCAAGGCGCTCGTCGTCGAGGGCAGCGGCACCGTGAACGTGAAGGATCCGCAGGCTCTGGCCGACCTGTCCGACTACATGCTGCGCGAGATCGTCGGCTCCAACAACAACCACGTCGTGCCTTCCACCCAGCAGGAATGGGCTGAATACTACGACAAGGGCACCCGTTGGACCGCTCGCAAGGGCCTGTACTGGGCCGACGCCGAGGGCGACCCGATCGAGACCGGCGAGCCGAAGCCCGGCGAGATCAACACCGTGGGCTACCGCTGCATGAAGGCCTTCAAAGACGAAGGCCCAGAGGCCGAGAAGTACACCATCAAGATGAACGGCTGCCACAGCTGCCCGATTCACTGCTACTCCGACATGCGCGTCCCGAACTCCAAGGCTAACGGCGGCTACGAGATCACGGGCAACACCTGCGTGCCGAACTTCCCGTTCTCCGTCTACATGGTGAAGATTCTGGGCGAGCACACTTCCGTCAAGGCATCTACCGAAGACGGCCTCATTTGGGACCAGGTTGTCGGCGGCACGATGGACGATCTGGGCATGTGGTGCAACTACGCGCAGATTTATCGTGACATCGCGCACTGCGTGTCTGCGGGTATCTTCGAGAAGAACCTGCCGGCCGATGAGTACAACATGTTCGACTGGAAGAAGTTCGAGAACAACGATCCGACCATCATGGTCGAGCTGCTCACGCACATCGCCAAGAACGACAACGAGATGTCCTACCTTGGCCACGGCCCGATCGTGTGGTGCCCGCGCTGGACGACATGGAGTGGTTCGACACCACGGCAAGCTGCCTCATCAACTACCGCGGCTGGCCGGTCCATCACGCCATTGAGTCCTATGGCCAGGTCGGCGGCCTGCTGAACATGATTTTCAACCGCGACCCGATGATCCACTCGCATCAGAACATGCTGCAGTGCGGCCTTCCGCACGAGCTGAAGCAGCAGATCGCTGCCGAGCTGTGGGGCGGCGAGGACGCTCTGGACGACGCCAAGGACTACAAGCCGATGAACGAGCACAAGGCAAACTTCTGCTGGTGGTCCATCGTCACCGACGTGCTGCATGACTCGCTCACGCTGTGCAACTGGGTGTGGCCAATGGCTCAGAGCCCGTCGAAGAGCCGCAACTACCGTGGCGACCTCGACCTCGAGGCGAAGTTCTTCAAGGCTGTCACCGGC
>USKL01000289.1 GCA_900555225.1 uncultured Collinsella sp. | reverse complement strand
TGTTCGGCCAGCTTGTCGATACCGTCGCGGGCGGTGATGGGGCGGCCCTTGTGGGCGAGCTCGTCGAGCTTGCGGTTGAGCATCACAATCTGGCTGTTCTGGTGCAGCAGCGGGTAGTTCTCGTCGCGCGTGACCACGCCGCCGCCGGTGGAGAGCACCAGGCCGCTACGCTTGGAGATGTCGGCCAGTGCCGCCGTCTCCTGCTCGCGGAAGGCCGGCTCGCCGCGCTCGACGATATAGTCGGCACAGGGCATGCCCAGGCGTTCCTCGAGGGCGCGGTCCAGGTCGATGTGCTCTCGCCCCGTGAGCAGGGCGATCTGCTCGCCCACGCGGGTCTTGCCCGAGCCCGGCATGCCGATCAGCGCGATGTTCTGTTCGCGGCGTGACAAGCGCTCCGTTGCGTCCAGGATGCGCTCACGCGGGGTGACCTGGCCGGTATAGCGCTCGACGGCCTGTGCCGCTTGGGCCACGAGCATCAGCAGGCCGCCGATGCAGGGGATGCCGCGGCGCTCGGCCTCGAGCATGAGTCCCGTGCGTGCAGGGTTGTAGACAATGTCGATGACGCCCTCGAGCGCATCGAGCCCCTCGAGCGTGCAGGGGGCATCGGGACAGTGGGGGAACATGCCGGCGGGCGTGCAGTTGACGAGCAGTGCGGCATCGGACTGCTGCGCGATGTTGTCGTAGTTGACCTCGCTCGTGCGGCCCACGGGCACAACGATGGCGCCCAGATCTCCCAGCACCATACTTGCCGTGGTGCCGGCGCCACCGGTGGCACCGAGCACGAGGGCCTTCTTGCCGGCAACCTCTACGCCCAACTCCTCGACCAGACGCTGAAAACCAAAGTAGTCGGTGTTGTCGCCGCGCAGGCGGCCGTCGGGCAGGCGCGTGATGGTGTTGACGTTGCCCATGCGTTCGGCGAGCGGACTCAGCTCGTCCAGGTACTCCATGACGGTGCGCTTGTAGGGGATGGTAACATTGGTGCCCTCCCACTCGTCGCCAGTCATAAAGGCCGCGAGCTCCTCGGGCTCGCGCTCAAAACGCACGTACTCAAGCCCCGCCAGCTCCTTGTAGATGGTCGGGGTGTAGCTGTGGCCCAGCACGCGGCCCAGCACGCCGTAGGGGCGGGTTGCGGCGACATCGGTCATCTAGAGCACCTCCGTGTAACTGCCAAAGTAGGTGAAGCTCTCGCACACGTCGTCGATGGAATCGAGCAGGTCATCGAGGGCCTTGCTGCCAAAGGGGCAGTCCAGATCGAAGTAGAACATAAACTCAAAATCGCGACTGGGGATGGGACGGCTTTCGAGCTTGATGAGGTTGATATTGAGCGCGTAGAAGCGCTCGAGTACGCGATAGAGCGCGCCCGGTTCGTTGGCCGTGGTGATCATGAGCGAGGTGCGGTTGGCGCCGGGGTAGACGCGCGGCTCGCGGCTGATGACGACAAAGCGCGTGTAGTTGTTGTCCGAGTCCTGAATGTTGGGCTCCAGCACCTCCAGGCCATAGAGTGCCGCGCAGCTGCGCGATGCGATGGCGGCAACATCGGTGCGCTCGGAGCTGGCGACCATCTCGGCCGACATGGCCGTGTTGGGGTACTTGGTGGCGTGCAGGCCGTGCGCCTCGATAAAGCTGGCGCACTGCGCGATGGCCTGACCGTGGCTGTAGACCTCGCGTATGTCCGCGAGTTTGGTGCCGGGTTTGACGAGCAGATTGTGGTCGATCTTGAGGCGAAGCGAGCGCACGATGTGGAAGTCGAACTGGGCGAGCAGGTCGTAGACGGCGTTGACCGAGCCGGCAGTGGAGTTCTCGATGGGCAACACGCCAAACTCGCAGAAGCCGTCGCGCACAGCGCGCATAACGCCTTCGAAGGTCTCGAAAAACGCGATGTCGGGCACGTCGAAGAGTTTGCACGCGGCGATCTGGCTATAGGCACCTTCCACGCCCTGGCAGGCGACGGTGGCCGCTTGAGGGAAGGGCGTGTCGGAGGCTGCGGCCGTGGCGTGGGCCTTTTGCGAAACGGTAATGCCCTTGAGCTCGTTGATGTAGCGCTGCTGCTCGGCCTTGCTCATGCTCATGAGGAGACGGAACAGGGTGATGGTCTGCGCCTCGTAGCGCTCGGGCGCGCGGCTGGCGAGGTTGTTGAGCTTGGAGCGCTCGCGGGCGGGGTCGAAGACGGCCTTGCCCATCTCGATTTTTGACTTGGCGACCTCGGTGGCAATATCCATGCGCTCGATAAAACTGTTGAGGAGCGTGGTGTCGATGCCATCGATGGCCTGGCGGATGTCAGCAAGGTCCATAGGGACCCCTTTCGTGAATCATTGCCCGGGGTGGGCGGGTTAGCGCTGGGCGGCGTCCTCGAGGAGGGCGTCCCAAATCGCGAGGGCAGCTGCTGCTTCGGCAACGGGGACGGCGCGCGGGACGATGCAGGGATCGTGACGGCCGTGGACCGAGAGCTCGGCATTTTCCATGGTGTCCATGTCTACGGTCTGCTGCTCGCGGCC
>USKL01000288.1 GCA_900555225.1 uncultured Collinsella sp. | reverse complement strand
GCGTTTTCGCTGACTTATGCTCAACCAGCGACGCTTTCGTGGTCCTAAGTAGTCATTGGGGGCGTTTTTGTTTGACTAGTCGTTTAAGAACGTCCCCGATGCTATTTGAATTGCTAATTTGTGCGGGTTGTGGTTTTGTGACCTGCTGAAATTTAAGATACTGTACAACTGTACGTTAATTCGTCTTCGTAGTATATTGCTACCCGCAAAACTCAATACCATTGTGCTCTGAGACGCTAAAGCGCCTACGTACAATGGTTGTCGATAGTACGATTTGATTCAACGACAGGATGGATGGCCCAAGCGTGAGTCTCGGCAGCAAACTATCCGATGCAAAGGTCTCCTTTGCGATATTCAAGCGCGACATTAAGCGACTACTTGTGAACCCCGTCGCCTTGGTGGTTACCCTCGGCGTGTGCGTTATTCCCTCGCTGTATGCCTGGTACAACATCGTGGCAAACTGGGATCCGTACGGAAACACTCAGGGTATCAAGATTGCCATCGCCAACAACGATCAGGGCACCCAAAACGACCTGGTGGGTGAGCTCAACGCGGGTGATAAGGTCGTCGATCAGCTCAAGGAGAACGATCAGTTGGGCTGGACCTTCGTCGATTCGGCGGCCGACGCCAAGGAGGGCGTCGAGAGCGGTGAGTACTATGCGGCCATCGTAATCCCCAAGAACTTCTCGGATAACCTGGTTTCGATGCTCGACGGCAACTACCATCAGCCCAAGCTTACGTACTACGTCAATGAGAAAAAGAGCGCTATTGCACCCAAGGTTACCGACACCGGTGCAAACACCATCGAGCAGCAGATTAACTCGGAGTTCGTCTCCACGGTGGGTGAGACCGTTGCCAGTATTGCCAAGGATGCCGGAGTCGATTTAAAGGACAAGGCAACCCAGGCTCAGGATTCGTTGGCCGGTTCGGTATCAGAGGCTTCTGATACGTTGGGCGAAGTGCGCGATTCGATTGGCGACATGAATGCCGCCATCGATAAGACGAGTGGCGCTATCGCCTCGGCTGATGCGGCACTTGCCGGCTTGCAAGGCCAGGCACCGTCGCTGACGCAGGCGATCTCCCAGGGCAACGACCTGCTGGGCGAGGCTCGCGCCACGGCGGGTAACTCTGTCGCCTCGCTCTCCAAGGCGCTCTCGGAAGGCAGCCTTGCGCTCACCAAGACGTCAGCCTCCGCGAACGCTGCGATTGGCAAGCTGACGGGCACGATCACATCTACGACCACCCGCATCGACAACTCGCTCGAGTCTCTCCAGGCGACGATCGACCACAATAAGGCCGTTATCGGGCACTTGGAGATTCTCGCCAATGACACGTCGACAGGTTCCGAGGAAATTGACGCGCGCATTGTATCGACCATCGATTTGCTCCGCAAGCAGAATGAAAAGCTTCAGAGCATCAAGGACGGTCTGTCTGCACAGTCGAGCGCCATGGCGAATGACGCCGCGGCTGTCTCGGGTGCCAGCGACGCTATCAATAACGCAATCCAGACCGGTGCGACCAACCTTGGCCAGGCCCAGACGGACCTGGGTCAAAACGCGCTGCCGAAGGCCTCGAGCGCGCTTGATTCATTTGCCGCCGTCTCGGGTGATCTGACGGGAATCGTGTCTGGCCTCACGCCTACTATTGCAAGTGCGCGCGGTACACTTTCGCAACTCAACGCTACGCTCGGTCAGGCCAAGACCACGCTGTCCCAGACCGACGCCTCGCTTGCCAAGGTCCAGGACAAGCTCGCCACCGCCGCCAACGACATCGCGGCGCTGCAGACCTCCGAGTCCATGGGCGAGCTGGCCGACCTGATGGGCGTCGACGTCGATGACGTTGCTGACTTCATGGCATCTCCGGTCGAGCTGACCTCCAAGTCGATCTATCCGGTTAAGAGCTTCGGCTCGGGCATTGCTCCTTTCTACACCAATCTGGCGCTTTGGGTGGGCGGCTACGTGCTCATCGCCATTTACAAGCTCGAGGTCGATCGCGAAGGCGTTGGCAGCTTTACCGCGCGTCAGGGCTACTTTGGCCGCTGGTTGCTCCTGGTGATCCTGGGCGCGTTGCAGGCCATTATCGTTACGGTGGGAGATCTTGTCATTGGTGTACAGTGCGTCAGTCCGCTCCTATTTGTGCTGGGCGGCATCGCCATCTCATTTACGTACGTCAACATCATTTACGCGTTGTCCACTACGTTTAAGCATATCGGCAAGGCAATCGGCGTCATTCTTGTCATCGTGCAGATCCCGGGTTCGTCGGGCATGTACCCCATCGAGATGATGCCCGGCTTCTTCCAGTGGCTGCACCCGCTGCTGCCCTTTACCTATGGCATCAATCTGCTGCGTGAGACGGTCGGCGGCATGTATTCGTTCAACTACCTGTTTAACCTGTGCATTCTGGGCGTGTTCTTGATCGTGGCGCTCTTTATCGGCCTGCAGCTGCGTCCGCTGCTGCTCAACCTCAACCTGCTCTTTGATAAACAGCTTTCCACGACCGG
>USKL01000287.1 GCA_900555225.1 uncultured Collinsella sp. | reverse complement strand
CATGATCCCTGAATTCGTTGGCCGTATTCCCGTTGTTACTGCCCTCAAAGAGCTTTCCGAAGAAGATCTGGTACGTGTTCTCACCGAACCTAAGAATGCCTTGGTGAAGCAGTACACCGTGATGTTCAAATACGAGGATTCCGATCTGGTGTTTGAGGATGATGCGCTTACCGCTATTGCTGAGCGAGCCATCGAGCATCAGACGGGCGCTCGCGGGACATACTCGTGTCGTCATTCGTCGTAGCGATATCGAGGGAACAACTAAGCCTGTTATTGAGCAGGTAAGTGCCGAAGCGATGGATACTGAATAAACAATGATTCCCTATGCCGTCGCATTGCCCACAGGGGTTGATGCGGCGGCTTTTGGGCTGTTTACTGGAATTAACACAATCTGACAGTTTGGAAGGAAAAGGCATGGCATCTGATAAAAAGGCAGAGCAGTCTTACCAAGACTGGGAAAAGCCGCTTTTCGACGCCTGGAAAGAGAAGGGGTACTTTGGTCGTACGCCCGGGTTCGGCAAGAACGGTGCAAACACCTACACCATCGTTATCCCTCCGCCGAACGTAACCGGTATGCTGCATATGGGCCATGCCTTAAACGACACCATTCAAGACACCTGCATCCGTCGTGCTCGCATGCAGGGCTATCAGGCCCGTTGGATCCTCGGTACTGACCATGCAGGTATTGCCACCCAAACCAAGGTGGACAAAAAGCTCGCTGAAGAAGGCATCTCCCGTCTCGAAATTGGCCGAGAGAAATTTATCGATGCGTGCTGGGATTGGCGCGAAGACTATGGCAACACTATCGTGAAGCAGATTGCTGGCATGGGTTGCTCATGCGATTACGACGACGAGAAGTTCACCATGTCACCCGAATACGCCAATGCTGTTCGCAAGGTGTTCTGCGATTGGTACCACGACGGCCTGATCTACCGCGGCAAGCGCATCGTCAACTGGTGCCCCAACTGCACTACCGCTATCTCGGACGACGAGGCCGAGTATAAGGACGAGAAGGGCCACCTGTGGCACCTGCGCTACCCGCTGACCGAGCCGGTTAACGGCCAGGACTACATCGTCGTCGCCACCACACGCCCCGAGACCATGCTCGGCGACACGGGCGTCGCCGTTTCCCCGAAGGACCCCGAGAAGGCCGCCTTTGTGGGCAAGACCGTCAAGCTCCCCATCGTCGACCGCGAGATCCCCATCTTTGAGGATTGGCACGTCGACGCCAACTTTGGCTCCGGCTTTGTCAAGGTCACCCCGGCCCACGACCCCAACGACTACGCCATGGGTCAGGCCCACGACCTGCCGCAGATCAATATCTTTGATGAGCACGCTGTGGTCGTTGAGGGCTACGGCGAGTTTACCGGCATGAACCGCGACGAGTGCCGCGAGGCCGTCATCAAGTGGTTCGAGGAGCACGACCTGCTCGATCATGTCGAGGACCTCGATCACTCCGTCATGCACTGCTACCGTTGCGACTCCGCCCTGGAGCCGTGGCTGTCCGAGCAGTGGTTCGTGGCCGTCGACAAGCTCAAAGGGCCGGCGCTCGACGCCGTCAACTCCGGCAAGGTCACCTTCCACCCCGCGCGCTGGACGCAGACCTACACCACCTGGATGGAGAACCTCAAGGACTGGTGCATCTCACGCCAGCTGTGGTGGGGCCACCGCATCCCCGTGTTCTACTGCGAGGATTGCGGTAAGCCCATATGCAACGATGAAAGCATCGACCGTGTTTCAAAGATATTTGCCGAGCGCGGATCAAACGCGTGGTTTGACCTTGAGGCATCAGAGCTTCTCGGTGATGACTTCAAATGCCCGCACTGTGGCTGCAAGCACTTCACCAAGGATACCAACACCCTTGACGGCTGGTTCGATTCGGGCTCAACTCATTTTTCGGTGCTCGACGATAACCCCGCACTCAAATGGCCCGCAGACCTCTATCTTGAGGGCGCAGACCAGTACCGCGGTTGGTTCCAGTCTTCCCACTGTCGCTCCGGACGATGTTATAAAGAAATACGGCGCCGACCTCGTTCGCCTCTGGGTCGCTTCAAGTGACTACACGGTAGACGTGCGTGCTTCCGATAATATCTTCAAGCAGCTTTCCGAAGCATACCGCAAGATCCGCAATACAGCCCGTATCATTATGGCGAATCTCGGTGATTTCGAGCCTGACCGCGATCTTATGCCCGTAAACGAGCTTCTTGACATCGACCGCTGGGCGCTCGCGCGTCTCAATGCGCTCATCAAGACTGCACGCAATGGTTATGACACATATCAGTTCCACCTTGTCTATCATGCAGTGAACAACTTCTGCACGATCGATATGTCCAAGCTGTATATCGATATAACCAAGGACCGCGTTTATGTTGAAAAGAGCGATTCGCCGGCGCGCCGCTCGGCACAGAGCGCCATGTATCGCATCATAAGCGCCCTTGACCGCATCATCGCTCCCATGCTTGCATTCACCGCCGAGGAGATATGGCAGGCTATGCCCCACTCTGCGGCTGACAACAAGACGAGCGTTTACCTCAACGATCTT
>USKL01000286.1 GCA_900555225.1 uncultured Collinsella sp. | reverse complement strand
TCACTGCGTCTGGTACGGCCAGATTCCCTACGACCTCACCACTAAGACGGTTTCGGGTGCTAACGTGCAACCGGGCGACTCTGAGTCCAGTGAGACCACGTCCTCCGGCAGCGAGTCTTCCGATTCCAACAATGAGACCGCATCCTCCGAGGACAAATCGTCCAGCCAGGAAGGCACCATCACTGACGACGACATTAACAAACTCAATAGCTAGTTATTGCTAGGGGTGGTGTCTCCTATACGTTGGAAAGGACACCTCTTCACGGTTTCAACACGCACTGCCGGGTTTCCCCAATAGGGGAGCCCGGCTTTTTCATCCCAATAAAACCAGCAGGTAAAAGCCAATTTTCGGGACCAAATACAAAGCCGCCGGCCCCCTCCTATAGCGCACTTTGCCACAGAAAAGTGCGAGACTTCGGTATGCGGTATCAAGCAATCGTTATTCGGGTCTTTAGGAATCCGCGTGATTAAATGCACGGCAATGGGTACATAGCCAGTACAGTAAGTCCCCGAGGCAGATTGGAGCCACGTATGGATATCAAGGTTTCTGGACGCAAGACGACGGTAACCGATGCTCTGCGTGCGCATGTGGATGAGAAGATCGGCGAGGCGCTCAAGGTTTTCGATATCGAGCCCATGACGGTCGACGTTGTACTTCGCTATGAGAAGAACCCCTCGAACCCCAACCCGGCAATCGTCGAGGTTACGGTTCGTGCCCGCGGTTCGGTGATTCGCGTTGCCGAGCACGGTGCAGATATGTACGCCGCCATCGACCTCTCCGCCGATAAGGTCACCCGCCAGCTGCGCAAGTTCAAGACCAAGGTCGTGGACAACCGCCAGGGCGGTGCCAGCGCCGCGGATGTCGCACCGGTCGAGCGCGTTGAGGATCTGGCCGACCTGCTGCTGCCCGAGGAAGAGGACGACCTGCTCGTCCGCGAGAAGGTTATCGATGTCACCCCGATGACTGAGGAGCAGGCGCTGGTGCAGACCGATCTGCTGGGCCACGACTTCTACGTGTTCGAGAACGCGACGACTGGCCTCATCAATGTGGTGTATCACCGTAAGAATGGTGGATATGGCATCATCAAGCCCCGTATCGAAACACTTGACGAGTAAAATACGTTAACTTGCATGAGTTAACGGTTGGCGGCCATCCCATGCGGATGGCCGCCTTTTTACGTAAGGAGTCGCTTTGATGGACAAGGCTGCATCTACCGGCCATTCTGACCGCTGCCGCATCGTCGTCGATACCTGCTGCGACTTTAGCCCCGAGGTCGCCGCGAACCTCGATGTCGATATCCTGGGTTTCCCCTTCATTATCGATGGCGAGGAGCGCACGGACGATATCTGGTCGAGCATGAGCCCTAAGGAGTTCTACGACCGCATGCGCGCCGGTGCCCGCGTGTCCACCTCGGCTGTGTCGCTCGGTCGCTATATCGAGTTCTTTACCGAGTGCGCCAAAGAGGGCACGCCCACGGTCTACCTGTGCTTTACCTCGGCGCTGTCGTCGAGCTACAACTCCGCGTGCCAGGCGGCAGATGCCGTGCGCGCCGAGTATCCCGATTTTGAGCTGTACGTGGTCGACAACGCTCTGCCCTGCGCGACCGGCGCGCTCTTGGCGCTCGAGGCCGTGCGCCAGCGTTCGGCGGGACTGACCGCCAAGCAGCTGGTCGATTGGGCAAACGAGGCAAAGACCTACGTCCACGGCTACTTTACGCTCGAGAGCTTCGACGCACTGGCTGCCGGCGGCCGCATTCCGCCCGCGGCGGCGCAGCTCACGGCAAAGCTCGATGTCAAGCCCGAACTTTCCTACGACCTTGCCGGCTCGCTGTCGCTGATCGGCGTCAACCGCGGCCGCAAGAAGGCGCTCAAGTCCATCCTCAAGTCGTTCCGCGAGAACTACGTGCCCGACCGCACCATGCCCATCGCCATCATGACGGCCGATGCCGAGAAGGACGGCGACTGGCTCGAAGCCGCCATCCGCAAGGAGGAGGGCTGCGCCGACGTCACAATCATTCGCAGCTCCGTGGGCCCCACCATCGGCTCGCACGTGGGCCCCGGCATGGTGGCCTGCGCGTTTTGGGGCAAGAACCGCGCCGACAAGGCGTCGCTTTCCGACCGCATCGCCCGCCGCGTGCGCGGCCAGTAGGCAAGCGCTGCGTCCGTAATCGCCTTCGACTCACAGCCCAAACGCTGGCACCGAGTATTCAACCTGGTAACAACACCCAACCCAAAAGGAAAGGTTTCATGGCAAACAAGCTCTCCGTCGCATTTATCGGCACCGGAATCATGGGTGCCCCCATCGCCGGTCACATCCTGGATGCCGGCTATCCCGTCACGGTCAACAACCGCACCAAGTCCAAGGCTGCAGCGCTCGTTGAGCGCGGTGCCGTCTGGGCCGATACGCCGGCAGATGCCGCGGCTAACGCCGATGTCGTCTTTACCATGGTGGGTTATCCCTCCGAGGTCGAGGAGCTCTACCTGGCGGGCGACGGTCTGCTCGCGTGCACTAAGCCCGGCGCGGTCCTGATCGACCTTACCACGAGCTCGCCCGA
>USKL01000285.1 GCA_900555225.1 uncultured Collinsella sp. | reverse complement strand
GCGGCCTAAGTTCTCCCTTTAACTACGCTCTCTTCTCACTATCTCTCATAGCCAATGAGCAAAGCCCCAAATGGCTTTGCTCATTGGCGTCTCTTAATGAAAAGAGGCGAGCCTCTTTTCATTAAATCCTCACTCCACTCTGTGCCTCGCCCCCGCAAGCGGGTGCTTCGACACTCGCTCCGCGCAAAGTGTTTTTTGCCACGCGCATGTCGTGGCAAAAAACGAGCAAGATTTTTTCGCGCTGGCAGCGCGAAACTCTGCGAGGCTTATCCCAGCTAAATCACACATCTGAAAGGAGATCTCTCCCATGGATCTTGCCACGCGGTGGAGCAACCTCTTTGTCGGCATGTCGCCGGCGTCGTTCTTTAACTTTTCCTTTTTGCCGAAATACGGCGTCTACTTTTTGCAGGCGCTCGGCTACACGCTGCTGCTGGCCGTCATCTCGGTCCTGCTGGCCGTCATTCCGGCGCTGCTGCTCGCGTTCATGCGCCTGAGCAAGAATAAGTTTGTGCGCGGCATTTCCGGCGCGTACATCGCGATCTTCCGCTCTACGCCGCTGCTCGTGCAGCTCTCGATCATCTATTTCGGCCTCTTTGGCGCGATCTCCATCCCGCGCCTGTATCTCTTCGGCTTTATCGACATTTCCCGCTTCATCCCCGGCGTTGTGGCCCTCGCGCTCAACAGCTCGGCCTACGTTGCCGAGATCTTCCGCGCGGGCATCCTCGCCGTCGACGCGGGGCAGATGGAGGCCGCGCGTTCGCTCGGCATGACGCACTGGCAGGCCATGCGCAAGGTCGTCTTCCCGCAGGCCATCAAGAACTCGCTTCCCGCCATCGGCAACGAATTCATCATCAACATCAAGGATTCGTCCGTTCTCTGCGTCGTCGGCGTGTCCGATCTGATGTTCATGACCCGCTCGGTCGCCGGTATTTATTATAAAGGTACCGAGTGCTACCTCATCGCCGCCATCGTTTACCTGTTCCTGACGTATCTTTCTTCGCTCCTGCTCAAGGCCATCACGGGAAAGATGACCGCGCCGGACAACACCAAGCGGCACCAGGGCAACCAAACCGTCGATCTGGGGCTTCCCAGCTCGAACTGACAGGAGGGCGCTATGACGAACGATCCCATCATCAAAATCGAACAGCTCGAAAAGTCCTTCGGCGACCTGCACGTGCTCAAGGGCATTGACCTTGAGGTCAACCGCGGAGTGTGCATCATCGGCGCGTCCGGCTCCGGCAAATCGACGCTGCTGCGCTGCATCAACTTACTGGAAGAAGCTGACTCGGGCCACATCTGGTTCGACGGGCAGGATTTAATGGACTTAAAGGTCAACCTGAACGCCCTGCGCCAGAAGATCGGCATGGTGTTCCAGGGCTTCAACCTCTTCAACAACAAGTCTGTACTCGACAACTGCACTCTCGCTCCCATGGACGTCAAGCACATCCCCAAGACGCAGGCCGAGGCCACGGCCATCAAGCACTTAACGACCGTCGGCCTTGCCGACTTCATCCACGCCGACTCCCGCCGCCTCTCCGGCGGGCAGAAGCAGCGCGTCGCCATCGCGCGGGCGCTGTGCATGGAGCCGGAGATCATGCTCTTCGATGAACCGACCTCCGCGCTCGACCCCGAGATCGTCGGCGAGGTGCTGGACGTCATGAAAAACCTCGCCCAGCAGGGCATGACGATGGTCGTCGTCACGCACGAGATGGCGTTTGCCAAGGAAGTGAGCGACCGCGTCGTCTTCATGGATCAGGGGGTTATCTTAGAGCAGGGCTCGCCCAAGGAGGTCTTCGGTAACCCCAAGGAGCCGCGCACGCGTGAGTTTCTCAGCCGCTATCTGGAGGATAAAATGGCATGATACAGAAAAAAGTGACCGATTTTTTTGCCCTGGAGGGCAATTATCCCGACTTGGACGGCGAGGGCGCGGCCGCGCGCCTGTCCGCCGCCATCCGGTGCAAGACCATCAACTACTTTGACCACAGCCGGACGGACTACACGGAGTTCGACAAGCTGCACGCGCACATCAAGGCAAGCTACCCCAACATCATGCGCGTGGGCACGTTTGAGCGCATCGGCCACCACGCCGTGCTCATCACCATCCCCGGCAGCGACGCTTCTCTGCGCCCCTGCCTCTACATGTCGCATCAGGACGTCGTTCCCGTTGTTGAGGGCACAGAGCAGGACTGGACGCATCCCGCCTTTTCCGGCGACATCGCGGACGGCTACATTTGGGGGCGCGGCACGCTTGACATCAAGGAGCAGGTCTTCGGCGTGCTGGAGGCCGCGGAATATCTGCTCGCCCACGGCAAATCCTTTGCCCGCACGGCGTATCTCGCCTTCGGCGACGACGAGGAGACCATCAACTTAGGCGCGCTCGCCATCGCCGAGCATTTGAAGGCGCAGGGCGTGACGCTCGAATTCGTTCTTGACGAGGGCGGCTGCAAAATTGAGCCCGGCACGGCCTTCGGCGCGCCGGAGACGTCCATTGTCAGCGTGCAGCTGATGGAAAAGGGCTATGCCGATTTGGAGCTCTCCGTCCACAGCATCGGCGGGC
>USKL01000284.1 GCA_900555225.1 uncultured Collinsella sp. | reverse complement strand
AGCAGGCACAGACAACCGTCACCACATCTACACTGGAGCTCGGTATCGATATCGGCCGTCTGGAGCGTGCGTTTCAGATCGATGCACCGTTTACCGTCAGCTCCTTTTTGCAGCGAATGGGCCGCACGGGGCGCCGCGATCTTCCGCCCGAGATGTGGTTTGTCATGCGCGAGGAAGAACCCGAGCCGCGCACGATGATGCCCGAGACCATTCCGTGGAAGCTCCTGCAGGGCATCGCGCTCGTACAACTCTATCGCGAGGAAAAGTGGGTCGAGCCACCCGAACTCGATCGACTCCCCTACAGCCTGCTCTACCACCAGACTATGTCGACGCTTGCCAGCACCGGCGAACTCACGCCGGCAGAGCTTGCCCAGCGCGTGCTCACACTCAGCTATTTCCATCGCATCTCGGCCGATGACTATCGCGTGTTGCTGCGTCACCTCATTAAGATCGACCATATCCAAGTCGCCGAGGGCGGCGGGCTCATCGTGGGCCTCGCGGGCGAGCGCATCATTAACAACTTTAAGTTCTACGCTGTGTTCCAGGAAAACGAGGAGTTCACCGTTCGCAGTGAGTCGGCCGAGTTGGGCACGATCGTCAATCCGCCACCGCCCGGTGAGCGCATCGCCATCGCCGGACACTGCTGGATTGTCGAGGAAGTGGACTGGAAGCGCCACACCGTCTTTGCCACGCAGGTCAAGGGCCGGGTGCCGGCCTACTTTGGCGACTGCCCCGGTGATATCAATACACACGTACTCGAGCGCATGCGCAAGGCGCTCAACGAGCACGCAGCATATCCGTACCTTATGGGTAACGCACGGGCCCGCCTTGCGCAGGCTCGTCATACCGCCGAGATTTCGGGCGCGGGAACCAAGCCGCTCATTAACCTGGGCGGCGACACCTGGGTGCTCTTCCCCTGGCTGGGCAGCTACGCCTTTCTGGCGCTCGAACGTATGCTCAAGATTAAATGCGCCGCGGAGCTTGGCCTTCGCGGGCTCGATCCGTCACGCCCGTACTTTATGCAGTTTAAGATGAAGGCCGACGAGGAAACGTTCTTTGAGGTGCTCGCAGCCGAGGCCGAAAAGGACTTCGACCCCATCGAGCTCGTCTATCCCGGCGAGGTGCCTTACTTTGATCGTTACGATGAGTTCGTTCCCGAAGAGCTCGTGCGCAAGGGCTTTGCCGAAGGCGTGCTCGACATCGAGGGTATGAAGCAGCGCGTCCTCAGCTGGCGCGACCACGCCTAAGACCAGTCTTTTTGGGACGGGGAGACTTACTTGTCGTGAAGGACGGTGCCGAGGAAGTCGGTGTCAAAAGGCACGGCTTCGGCAAAGACATAGTCGCCGTCGCTGGCGACGAGCAGGTAGTTTTCCTCGCCGCCGAACTCCGTATCGCCACATGGGACCACCCAGGCGTGGGCGAACACCTCGAGCGCCGTGGCGGCGCAATCGCGCAGGAACGTTACGTCGCTCCCCTCGTTTGCACTCACGATATTGGCAACGTAGATACCCCCGGGGTTCAGGCTGCCTCGCACCAAACGCAACGCCTCAACCGTCGCCAGCTCGCGTACGGGCTCGGCACCGCCAAAGCAATCGCTCACGACCACATCGTAGCGACGATGGCCCACGCTCGTCACACCCAGATACGAACGCGCCTCGGCGGTAATCACCCTCAGGCGATCGCCCGCCGCGCGCTCCAGCTCGTCTAGGTAGAACCAGCGGCGCGCCAGGCGTGTAATCTCTCCGTCATACTCGATAACGTCCATGCGCAAGCCCTCGTGCAACATCAGCGCAAATTTGGGATAGGCAAACCCGCCGCCGCCCAGCATGAGCATACGGTCGATACCATGCCCGTAAGCATCACGCATTGCGTCCTCGGCTTCAAACACATCGTCAAATGCACGATAGTACGCAAAGACCGGCTCCGCCCAACGATCGCCGACATAGCTCGCGCTTTGGTAGACGCCGCCCTGCGCGAGCACACGGACCTCGTCGCCGCTCTCATCGTGCACGCGCTTCACACGCGCCAGTCCATTGCGGGTCCTCGCGACCTGCAGACAGGCAGCATGAACAGCGACGGCGGCTGCTCCAAGCGCCGCAGCTCCCAGGGCAACGCCGGCAACGACGCCAGCAGAAACACTTGGCTTGTTCATCTAGAGCTCCTTTTGCAGATAGAGTCCGTGGTCATAAAAACCCAAATGGCGATAGTACTCGCGCGTACCGATCGCGCTAATCACGTTGATACGCGCATAACCCGCATCCCGGACAATCTCGCATGCGCGCTCCACCAGCGACCGCCCCAGCCCATGATGCTGAGCCGCCTGGCCCTGATCGCCCACACGTGCCGCCATGCCATACACGTGCACCTCGCGAATCATCGCCTCGTCCGGCGTCGTCGGCAACTCGTCCGCATGCGCGGCAACAAATGAATGGTCGGGCAGCGACAGGCGCAAAAAGCCCGCGATCTTGCCCTGCGGCGTCACCCACTGCAAAAAGCGCTCGTAAGTCACCGGCGTCTCGTAGGAATCCCCCGGCGTGTCGCTCTTTAAGACGAAAGGCGAGGTCTT
>USKL01000283.1 GCA_900555225.1 uncultured Collinsella sp. | reverse complement strand
GACGAGCCCGAGGAGATATTCGCGTGGCTCGATGCCTGCAAGGGCCTTGGGCGCGACGTCAGCTTCGAGGAAAGGCATTCCCCCGAATGCGAGTCGGCCGCCTTATCGGAGCGCACCAGGCTTGAACTGTCGAAGGCGTGTGGGCGAGAACTGCCGGTGGGCGTGGACGGAGACTGTGTCTACATCGAGGATGACAAGTGGACCGGCATGAGAAAAAGCGGGGTATTTCCGGTCGAGGTCTCCACGGAGCTGATCCCGACTCCTCGCGGGTCAACGGCGAAACCGCATGTCGCCGTCTTTGTGGATGGGGCGATGGCGGCCGATGTCAGCGCGAGGTGCGTGCACTACAAGACCCTCGCCGAGCATGCCGGCGAACGCCCCTATTTCGCCTGCTGCCAAAAGCGAGAAGGTCACGGTGGCTCTCCCATATGGAGGGTGACCGTTGTCTATCTCGGAAGATAAAAGAGCCCCGTCGGCAGCGCCGGTCCGCTATAGCCGACGGGGCATCCAGCCAGTGCACCCATGCAAACTCAACTTGAAGGAAGGGTGACATAAACATTATGCCAAAGAGGGCAGTGATATACGCGAGGTTCTCGTGCAACAGGCAGCGCGAGGCCTCAATCGAGGACCAGCTGCGCGTCTGCCGCGAGTGGTGCGCGCGCGAGGGCTACGAGGTCGCGGCGGAGTACTGCGACCGCGCCGTGTCGGGGCGCACCGACGACCGCCCCGAGTTCCAGCGGATGATAGCCAACGCCGGCGAGAGCGAGATCGTCCTCGTCTACATGATGGACCGCTTCAGCCGCGGCGAGTACGACGCGCCGATATACAAGCGCGAGCTCGCCATGCGCGGCGTCAAGCTGGTCTCGGCGCTCGAGCAGATACCCGACAGCCCGGAGGGCATCATCTACGAGAAGCTGCTCGAGGGGCTCGCCGCCTGCGAGTCGAGGAAGACCGCCATCAGGACCAGGCGCGGAATGGAGGGCAACGCCCTCAAGTGCAAGACCAACGGCGTGCGCATCTTCGGATACCGCAGGAACGGGGACGACGAGTACGAGGTCGACGAGGCGCAGGCGGCGTGGGTGCGCGAGGCCTTCGCGCTGAGGCTCGAGCGCATGTCCATGAACGCGATAGCGCGCGAGTTCGCTCGGCGCGGCCTCAGGACGCGCAAGGGCAACCCGTGCGGCCAGGCGATGGTGCAGCAGATGCTGCGCGACCGCAGGTACACGGGCAGGTATGAGTGGGGAGGCATCGTCCGCGAGGGCGGGATGCCGGCGATAGTGGACGAGGTGACGTTCATGGAGGTCCAGGGGATCAAGTGCCGCAAGCAGCGCTCGAGCGAGAACTGGGGCGACTTCGCCCTCGCGGGGGCGGCACTGTGCGCGGAATGCGGCAGGAACCTGCAGGGCGTGAGCGGCAGGGGCCGAAACAACGTGAAGTACGAGTACTACAGCTGCCCGGGGTCGTGCGTCCGCAACATCAGGCGCGAGGAGCTCGAGGGCTCCATAGCCTCGGCGCTGCGCGGGCTGCTCGGCGACCGCGGCGAGGCGCTGCAGATAGCCGACATGGTGGCGGAGCGCGCGGACACTGCCGAGGTGAGGGCTCGCCGCAGGCAGGCCGAGGACTCGCTCAGGGCCGCGGAGAGGGGCCTGAGGAACATCCTCAATGCCATCGAGCAGGGCGTGATAGCGCCGGGCGCGAACGAGCGCATAGCCGAGCTGGAAGAGCAGCAGGCGCGAGCGAGGTACGACCTCGAGGCCATCACGGACGAGCGGATAGACCCGGGGCGCTTCGCCGACTTCCTGCAGTGCGGGACGGCGCTCGACGACGCGACGCTGCTGAAGGCGTTCGTGTGGCAGGCTGTCGTCTCGGAGGACGAGATACTGGTCACGCTGAACTACGACAAAAAGGGCGAACCCGCCAGATTGGACATCCAGCGGGTTCGAGCAAAATTGGAATGGTGCCCCATGTTGGATTCGAACCAACGGCCTTCTGCTCCGGAGGCAGACGCTCTAATCCCCTGAGCTAATAGGGCCAACGTTTGGCATTATACCCAAGTGCACCACGGGCTATCAAAATAAAAGAAAAAGCTTTGCAATTCCGAGGAAGACGCGGCGCGACGGCCCACTTTAGAAGGCAAAAGCGAGTCAGATAGTATAAACTCTCATGCACCATATATACACGGCTCGCGATGCGGGCCGTTTTTGCAAAAGTTATCCATCGAGGTGAGAGGCACACCATGATTGCAATTTTAAAGCAGAGCGCCAGCGACGAGGCCGTAAGCCATATCGTCAGCTGGATTGAGAAAAAGGGTCTGAAGACCGATGTCTCGCGCGGCGAGAACGAGACGATCATCGGCCTGGTGGGCGATACGACCAAGATCGACCCGTTCCTGCTCGAGTCCATGGATGTCGTCGAGCGCGTGCAGCGCGTCTCCGAGCCGTTCAAGCGCGCCAACCGCAAGTTCCACCCCGACGACACCGTCGTGAGCGTGGGCGACGCGAAGTTCGGCGGCGGGCATTTCGCGATGATCGCGGGGCCGTGCTCCGTGGAATCCGAGGAGCAGATCGTCT
>USKL01000282.1 GCA_900555225.1 uncultured Collinsella sp. | reverse complement strand
GGCGGCGCACGCCCTGCTGCACCGCGGCCAGCGCCATGGGCAGCACGCCCATCACACTGCGCACGCCGCCGTCCAGCGAAAGCTCGCCGATGAAGGCGTCCTCCGGGCCGGGGACGGGCAACTGCCCAGAGGCAGCCAGAATGGCAAGAAGAACAGGCAGGTCGTACACAGGTCCGGTCTTGCGGATATCGCCGGGTGCCAGGTTAACGGTAATGCCCGAGCGCGGGATCTCGAACCCGGCGGAGCGCATCGCGCAGCGAATACGACCGCGTGACTCCATCACCTCCATACTCGGAATGCCGAGCATCTGGATGCCCGGAACGCCACCGGCAAGCGAGACCTCGACCGTGACGTGAATCGCCTCGACGCCGCGGATGCAGGCCGCGTGAACGGCAAACGTCTCGAACGCCATCACGACACCTGCCAATCGAACGCGTTGTACTGATGCTCGATCTCGGCGATATGCCCGCCGCGGATGGTGACACCCACAGCATCGAAGCGAATCGCCTTGAGCGGATAATGCTCCATGAGATAGCAACTTGCGATGCGGCGGTAGCGGCGTTGCTTTTGGGCGTCCACGGCCTCCTCGGGAAAGACCCGCGTGGTGCAATCCAGCGAAACGCGTCTGGTCTTGACCTCGGCCATCACCACGACATCGTCGAGCTCATCGAGCAGCACCAGATCAGCCTCGCCCTCGGTGCAACGATAACCCTGCTCCAGCAAGGTGTAGCCGCGCTCGTTAAAGTAGTCGATGGTGATCAGCTCGCCCAGCATGCCTAGCTCGCGGGGACTGAGTCCCTTGATAAACTCGGGCGTCATCGCCCCGCAGTCGAGCTCGCCGTTTTCCCAACGCTCCTTGAGCTGCTGTGTCTTGCTCTTTTTGCTTGCGGCACTCATGGGGTCTCCTTTCCCGCACACTGCATTGCCCCGATGATGAGGGCACCTTTCATGCGGGTAAGTACCGGAAGCTAACCAAAAGCTGACCAAATGCCGTCAAAAAACGGGCCGTACGCAACAATGGTGTTGCATACGGCCCGCTACCAGCAGGTTTATAAAACCCCAGAGGTCCATGTCTCCACAATTGGCCTAGAAAAGGCGCTCAGTCTGCAGAAAGTTTCCGCAAAAGCTCACGCGGTGCAGCGGACAAAGTCCATGTTTGCGAATGGCCTCGATGTGCTCGGGGCTCGCATAGCCCTTCGACTCGGCCAGATGGTACTCGGGATACTCGGCGTCGTACTCGACCATCATCTCGTCACGCGTGACCTTGGCCATGATGGACGCCGCGGCGATGCAGGCGATCTTGGCATCGCCCTTCACCACATCGCGCTCGTTAGGAACGGCGCCCAAGGGGTTGCCATCCATAAGCACGCAATCGGGCTCGAGCCCCGTATCGGCCACGGCGCCCGCAACGGCGGTACGGATAGCACGGGCCATGCCCATCTCATCGATATCCTTAGGCGCGATATGGCAAAAACCGATCGCCGTCGCCACCTCGGCAATCTTCACTGAGAGCAACTCGCGGCGCGCCGGCGTGAGCTTTTTGGAATCGTTGATGCCCCAGACGCGCGGCTCCATAGGAAGGCAGACAGCGCATACCGTCAAAGGACCGGCCACCGATCCGCGACCCACCTCGTCGACACCAACGACCACTCCATCGCCGCCAAGCTCATGCATAAGCTCGTACATGTCATTGACGCGCTCGCGCTCGGCAAGCTCTTTGGCATGGCGTTTGAGGGCGCGTTCGCAAGCCTTGATCACCTGCTGGCGCGGGTCCTCGCGATAATGCTCCACGAGGGCGGGAATCTCCTCAAACGTGGCGCTCGCCAACTCACCGGCAACCTGCGATGCCGAAACCGAGCTCGTCATGTTGGCCATACCAGGCCCTCCTTGCATGCAAATCAGATAAAAAGAAGGGCCACCCGAAGGTGACCCTTGTGTCCAAACGAGTGGACAGACGCTGCGATCTTCTTAGCGCTTCTCGGGGATGCGAGCAGCCTTGCCCACCTTGTCGCGGAGGTAGTACAGCTTGGCGCGACGGACGCGACCATGACGAACGACCTCGAGCTTGGCGATCTTGGGGCTGTGAAGCGGGAAGGTACGCTCAACACCGACACCGAAGGACATCTTGCGGACGGTGAAGGTCTCGCGGGCACCGGCGCCGGCCATGCGGATGACGTCGCCCTGGAAGACCTGGATGCGCTCGCGGTCGCCTTCCTTAATGCGGTAGTGAACCTTGACGTTGTCGGCGACGCGAACCTGAGGAATGTCCTCGCGGATCTGCTGACGCTCGATTGCGCGGATGTAATCCATGTGCAATTCCTTACTCTTCTAGAGGTGCCGTACCACCTTGGCCGGCACGTAGTTGAACAAACGTATTCGAGTATACACGCGCGGGTTTCTGCTGCAAGAACAATTTTTTACGCAGACAAAAAGACAAAACCCGCACATGATAACCGCCCGTCTCACAAATGAGACGGGCGGCATGAAGGGGGGCTACACTAGGCGTCTACGCCCAAAACGTTAGGCGGGACGCTTGGCCTCGAGCTTGGCCTGGGCGGCAGCCAAGCGCGCGAGG
>USKL01000281.1 GCA_900555225.1 uncultured Collinsella sp. | reverse complement strand
AAGTACCAAGAGCGCTTCCGCTACATTAGCGTCGACGAGTATCAGGACACCAACCACGTCCAGTACGAAATCGCCAACCTGCTGGCCGCCAAGTACCAAAACCTCATGGTCGTGGGCGACGATGACCAGTCCATTTACAGCTGGCGTGGCGCCGACATCACCAATATCCTGGACTTTGAGAAGGATTTTAAAAACTGCAAGACCGTCAAGCTGGAGCAGAACTATCGTTCCACGGGTCATATCCTGAACGCCGCCAACGCCGTGGTACGCCACAACTCGCAGCGCAAGGACAAGCGCCTGTTTACGGCCGAGGGCGATGGCGAGAAGATCCAGGCCTTCCAGGCGAGCGACGAGCGCGACGAGGGCCGCTGGATTGCCGGCGAGATCGAGAAGCTGCATGCCAAAGGCACGAGCTACGACGACATTGCCGTGTTCTATCGCACCAACGCCCAGTCGCGTATCCTCGAAGATATGTTCCTGCGCGCGGGCGTGCCCTACAAGATCGTGGGCGGCACGCGATTCTTCGACCGTGCCGAGATCCGTGATGTCATGGCCTACCTTAAGATGATCGTGAACCCGGCCGACGAGATGAGCGTCAAGCGCGTCATCAACACACCGCGCCGTGGCATCGGCTCCACCTCGATCCAAAAAATCGAGCAGCTGGCGCGCGACAACCGTTGCTCGTTCTTCCAGGCTTGCGAGATTGCGTGTGCCGAAACCGGCATGTTTAGCGCCAAGGTCCGCAATGGCCTGTCAAGCTTTGTGTCGCTGGTGCGCGAGGGCCGCCGCATGGACGGCGAGCTCAAGGACGTCGTCGAGATGATTGTCGATAAGACGGGTCTGCTGCAGGCGTTTCGCGCCGAGGGCACCATGGAGTCTGAGAGCCGTGCCGAGAACATCCAGGAATTCCTGGGCGTCGCTGCCGAATTTGAGGAGACGCACGAGGACATCGAGGGTACGCTCGAGAGCTTGGAAGAGCTGCGCGCAGCTGGTGTTGCCGACGTGCCTGCCGGCGCCGAGCCCGTCGTGGTGAGCGCGCCCGCGCCCGAACCGGGGCCATTTGCCCCGGCATCCTCGTTTGAGGCACTCGTCGGCGCGCGCGATGCCGCAGGTTCCAATCCGCTCGATAGCCTAGCCGCCCCGGCGCTCTCGCCGCAGGATGCCCTGGCCGCCGCCATCGCGGGCAACGCGTATGCCGCGCCGACGGGGATGCCGGCGGGTGCCGTGCATGCCGACGAGATTGAGCGCACCTATGGTCCGCTCACCTGTAAGGCGCTACCGGCACTCATGGAGTGGCTGGCCCTGCGCTCCGACTTGGATTCCCTGGCCGGCGAGACGCATGCCATTACCATGATGACCATCCACTCCGCCAAGGGCCTGGAGTTCCCGGCGGTGTTCGTGGCCGGCATGGAGGAGGGCATCTTCCCGCACGTGCACGACTTTGGCGGCAGCGATGACCCGGGTAAGCTCGAGGAGGAGCGTCGCCTGGCCTACGTCGCCATCACGCGTGCCCGTAAGCGCCTGTTCCTGACCTATGCGGCCACGCGTCGCACCTACGGCTCGACCTCTGCCAACCCGCGCTCGCGCTTCCTCAACGAGATTCCGTTTGAGGATATCGAGTTTAGCGGTATCGGTTCTGCCGGTTTTGAAGGCACGGGTTGGGAGAAGCGCGGCGACCGTCACGGCACCTTTGGCTCGGGCATGGGTTCGGATATGTACGGCGGCAAGGTATTTGGTTCGCATACGCGCTCGACTGGCGGTTCCGGTTCGCGCGGCGGATCGAGCTTTGACGATTTCTTTGGTGGCAGCAGCTACGGGACCGAGCGCCATCGTGGGGTCTCGCCCGACGCCGGCCGTGTTGCCTCGACCTTTGGCTCGGGCGCGCCGCGAGCCAAAAAGCCGTCGTCCAAGGTGTCCCCGACGGTGGAGCGCAAGGTCGATCGCGCCAGCGCATCGCAGGACTTTGCCGCGGGCGATACCGTGAGCCATAAGACCTTTGGCACGGGTACCGTGATCTCGGTCGCCGGAGACATGATCGAGGTCCAGTTCGAAAAGACCGGCCAGACCAAAAAGCTCATGAAGGGATTCGCTCCGATCGTCAAGCTGTCATAATCCCGGCGGACCTGGGCGGGCGTATGGGGCAACATCGATCGCGAGTTCCGCACGAGCCGAACAGCCCAGTGGGCTGTTCGTGCGAGCTCAGGACTGTTTGAGCATGGCGTATGTCCGCCGAGCTCAAATTGCGGAAGTGAACATTCAAGAAAGAGAGAGTCATGAAAGTATCGCTGAAATGGCTTAACGAATACGTGGAGGTGCCGACTGACACCAAGGCGCTCTGCGACAAGCTCGATCTCACGGGCACAGGCGTCGAAGGCGTCGAGGTGCTCGGCGCCACGTTCGACGGCGTGGTCGTGGGCTACGTCGAGACCTGCGAGCCGCATCCCGATTCCGACCACATGCACGTGGTCACGGTGAACACGGGCACAGGCGAGCCCGTGCAGATCGTGTGCGGCGCGCCGAACATCAAGGCGGGAATCAAGCTTCCCGTCGCGACCGTGGGGGCTGTGCTTCCCGGCG
>USKL01000280.1 GCA_900555225.1 uncultured Collinsella sp. | reverse complement strand
AACAGACACATACGACGCCATTTCGTCCGGCTGAAGCAGCCCAAATCGTGTGCGCAGGTCATCCTCAGACCGACTGGGGGCGGTCCGATCGACCGCCAAGAATCCTTCCTCCCCGGCGGCCGCGAAAGACAGCCGGCCAACGCGCACCGCATGTCCGTTCACCTCGCCGGAAACGCCTTTGCCGGCATCTTCATTGATATTCTTGATGACCGGATACTCCCGTCCATGGCCGGGCCAGCTGGCCTCCGGCTCGGGGCAGAGCCGCTGACCATCCTCGAACCGCTGGCGCAATCGGGCCATCGCCTCCGTTCCGGCCTTGGCGATGCCTTTGGACAGGATGTGCACCGAGTAGCCTTCCACCACGCCGGCCATCATCAGCACATGGTCTTCGTTGAGACGGGTTGCGGCACCGGGCAGCATCTCGACGCGCACGACCTGCGGCTGCTTGACGGTGAGCGTACCGGTCTTGTCGAAGAACACCTGCGTGACGCGGCCAAGGTTTTCCAGCACGTCCTGCGCTTTGATAAGCACGCCGGCTGCGGCGAGGCGTCCGGTTCCGGCGATGTACGCCACCGGTGCGGCGATGAGCAGCGGGCAGGGCGTGGCCAGCACCAGCACCTGGGCGAATCGCGTCGGCACCCCGGACATCGCCCATGCGATGCCGGCAATCATCAGCGAGAGCACGGTAAAGGGCACAGCCAAGCGGTCGGCGGTTTTTACCACGGCCGGGCGCGACTCCTGCGCGGAGGCCACGAGCTCGAGGATGCGCTGGTACTGCGAATCGGCGGCCACCTGGGTGGCACGCATGGTCAATGCAGTCGAGCCGTTCACCGCGCCGGACATCACGCGGGCGCCGGCGAACACTTCACGCGGCACCGGCTCACCGTTGATATTGCTCAGGTCGAGCGTGGCCGTGCCGGACAGCAGCTCACCGTCAACCGGCACAGTTTCGCCCGGCAGCACCATGAGTACATCGCCCAGCTGCACCTGCTCGACCGGCACCGTGTCGAAGCGGTGCGCGGCGGCGGCAGCCGATGCCGAGCCCACGCGCCGGAAGCCATCGGACGAATCGCCCTTATCGGTAGCAAACCCACACCCCACACCAGGCAGGTTGACGACGTGTGCGGTCTGCGGCGCGGCTTCCATAAGCGCGGTCAGACTGCGCTCGGCCTTGGCTTGGGCGTATTCCTCAATGGCCTCGCCGGACGTGATCATCAGCGTCACCGCCCAACTTGCCCAGTATTCGGCGACGGCCACGGTGGAGAGGATCGCGACCACGGCCAGCACATCAACCCCGACCTGCCCGTGGCGCAAATCGTCAATCATGCCGCGCACAGTGTCAATCACGATAATCAGCACCAATGCGATAACCAGCCACTGGCCGAAGCCCGGATTGCCGAGTACCGGAATCGCCATCGCATTGCCCCACGGACGCCAATCGCCTAGTAAAGCCAACGGAATTGCGGCGATGACGACGACCGGAAGCATCGGCACAAGCTTGCAGATGTCGAGAATTTTGGTGAAGAATCTGATGAGTCTGCTCATCATTGCTCCTTACGCTCGTATACGGAGTCGATTGCGGTACGGCAAGCGTGGCCCGCGCAATCGGCGCTACGGTCACGCCTTGTTAACCCACCGGCGGCTTTGCCTGGGGCTTCGCTTTGCTCGGCTCCCGCGCAACCTTCCGATACACGGCGTAAAGAAATGTTCAGTTTTGTATTGAATTATGCGCTTTGTTCGGAGCACCGCCCGAACTCAGTGCTTGACCTACCCTATCAACGAGCGTTGCGCGACATGCCGGATATCGAAACTGCGTTGGCGGCATGGGCGCGGGGCACAATCGCGCATACGAAAGGCCCGTGGCAGGAGTTTGCTCACTGTCACGGGCCTTTGCTTGTCCGACACGGTGTTCAGCGGTTACCGCTCAACACCGTGTGACGTTGTCGAGTCGGCTTTACCACAGGCCGAACGGGTCGGAGAAGCCGCCGCCGTCACCGGTGCCGCCATCGCTGTTGCCATTGCCATTACCGTAACCGTTCTGGCCATTGCCGTTCTGGTTGTTCTGGTTATTCTGGCTGTTGCCGTTGGAATCGGAGCCGGACGAACCGTTCACCGACGACTCCTCCTGATCGAGCGTCACGTCCACATTCATGGTCTTGCCGTCGCGCACGATGGTCAGCGTCACCTTGTCTCCCAAAGCCGCGGCACGAACGTAACCAAGCAGCGAGTAGTTGTTGTTCACGGCGTTGCCGTTGAAGGCCACGATGGTGTCGCCCTCCTTAAGGCCGGCCTTGTCGGCCGGGCCGCCGGAGACGACCGCGCTGCCGGTGGCGCTGGACTTGGTGATGGTCGCGCCGCCGCGGGTCACGCCGTCGGCTTCAACCGTGTCGGACTTGATGACCACGCCGAGGGCAACGTGCTTGACCTTGCCGTCCTTGATGATTTCGTCGGCCACACGCTTGACGAGGTTGGACGGGATGGCGAAGCCGATGCCGATGGAGCCGGCGGAGTCGGAGGAGGTGGCGGTGGAGGCGATCGAGGAGTTGATGCCGATCACCTGGCCGGCCGCGTTGAAGGTCGGGCCGCCGGAGTTGCCGGGG
>USKL01000279.1 GCA_900555225.1 uncultured Collinsella sp. | reverse complement strand
CTCGAACTCGTCGAAGCGCAGGGGCCTGTTGTCCAGGGCGCTCGGCAGGCGGAACCCGTGCTCGATGAGCGAGATCTTGCGGGAGCGGTCACCTTCGTGCATGCCGCGAATCTGCGGCACCGTCACATGGCTCTCATCGATGATGCAGAGCATATCCTTGGGAAAGTAATCGATTAGGGTAAACGGCGGCTCACCCGGTTTGCGACCGTCCAGATGACGCGAGTAGTTCTCGATGCCGTTGCAAAAGCCCATCGTCTCGAGCATCTCAAGATCATAATCGGTGCGCTGCTGCAGACGCTGTGCCTCGAGCAACTTGTCGGTCGCCTTGAGCTCCGCGACGCGCTTCTCGCACTCTTCGCTGATCGATTTCAGAGCCGCCTTGACCTTCGGCTTCTCGGTCACGTAGTGCGATGCCGGCCATACGGGGATGGCCTCGTACTCACGCAGCATTTCACCGGTGACCTCATCGATCTCGGCAATCAGCTCGACCTCGTCGCCAAAGAACTCAAACCGCAACGGATGCTCGGCATAAGGCGGATACACGTCGACAACATCGCCGCGCACGCGAAACGTGCCGCGTGCAAGGTCATAGTCATTGCGATCATATTGAATATCGATAAGTGCATGGATAAAGTCATCGCGCTCGAGCGGAACCTTCTTGTCGACGTTTGGAGCTAGGCCCGCATAGTCCTCTGGAGAGCCGATGCCATAGATACACGAGACCGATGCGACGACGATCACATCGCGTCGAGAGAGCAGTGACGCGGTCGCCTGATGTCGCAGCATCTCGACCTCTTCGTTAATCGAGGAGTCTTTCTCGATATATGTATCGCTTTGCGGCACATACGCCTCGGGCTGATAGTAGTCGTAATACGAGACGAAGTAGACCACAGCGTTATTGGGAAAGAACTCTTTGAGCTCGCTCGCAAGCTGAGCGGCGAGCGTTTTATTCGGAGCCATGACAAGGGTCGGCTTACCCAAGGCCTCAATGGTTTTGGCCATCGTAAAAGTCTTACCCGAACCAGTCACACCCAGCAAAACCTGATAGCGGTCTCCGTCCCTCACGCCCCGCACAAGTGACTCAATGGCCTTGGGCTGGGAACCGGCAGGCTCATAGGGGGAAACGACTTCAAACGGCACCTCAGCGCCCTCAACGCCAAAGCGCTTAAGTTCACCACCAACGCGTTCTACTTCAAATTCCGCCATGGATACTCCTAACTCATACATCTGCAGTATACGCAGGCGGTGGGCTTAGTCCTATACGAACCGATCGGGATAGAGAGTCTTATATCGAACCCAGGCATTATTGACGCGAATCAGATAAGCCTGAGTTTCAGGGAAGGTAATCGCATTATGGAGTGACGTGTTCTGCTGCGCCCATCCGTCGACATTGCCCATACCGGCGTTATAGGCGGCGATGGCACTATCCGTCGACCCGTTGAAATAGGCGAGAAGATACGAGAGGTATGCGCAGCCAAACTCGATATTCGTAGCCGGATCGTTAAGATTGTCGGCCGAATACTCCCCTCCGTCGACAAGGCCCTTGGCGATCATATCCTGAGCAGTCTCGGGCATCAGTTGCATCAATCCCTGAGCACCCTGATTCGACTCGGCCTCGGGGTCCCAATTCGATTCCGACTTAATGACAGCGCACACCAGATACGGATCCAGATTATGCGAAATACTGGATTGCTTTACATACGCCTCGTAGTCAATCGGATACAGCGGCTTAAAGAAAGCGGCAGGGGCACACGAGTAGACGAGCGAAATAAGGCCGAAGACGAACACAACGGCAAGTGGCGCCACGCGATACCACGTAAAGAAACGTGCCTTAGGCATCGGCCTCCTCCTTATCCGGAGTATCTATAAACCCGTGGCATGCAAGCCATGAGTCAAGCTGCTCAAAGAGCGAATTATCGCCTGCGGCATTATCAATCACCGTTGTAGCGAGATTGCACAGCGCAGACTCATCGGGCTGGCAAGCAGAACGGGCATCGAAATCAGATGGCTCCATGCCACGTTGAATAGCGCGCTCGCGACGAACTGACAAAGGGGCGCTGATGACCAAAATTTCATCAGCCAAGCCAAATGCATCCTCAAAACCAGTCGGAGCAGAAACCTCGACCACCGCAAAGGGATAACGGGGAGATGAAACCGTACAACAAACCGGATCGAGAATCCTAAGCGAAAGCTGTTCAATCAGAACGGGATGCACGATGCCATTGAGCCGTGCGACCGAATCAGGAGAAGCGAAAGCTCGAGAAGCGAGGATGCTGCGGCGAATGCCGCCTTCCTCATCCAAAATGTCCCAACCGAATTCATCCGCGAGAGTATTGACGATATCAGAGCCCGGCACATACAGAGATTTTGCAAGCTCATCCAGATCGATAAGCATAGCGCCACGAGATTCGAAATAGCGACAGGCTGTCGACTTACCTGAAGCAATATTGCCCAAGACAAATACGGTAAACATCAAGCCCTCCCTAACGCCAATGCGAGTAATTATCGCTCAAATACACTAGAAGGACTCAAAATACAGCCAAAGAGTAAGAGCGCAGACGGGGGAGGTAGGTCCCAAAGCACAACGTGTATACAACGCAAAAAG
>USKL01000278.1 GCA_900555225.1 uncultured Collinsella sp. | reverse complement strand
GGCGACATCGGAATAATCGCCGGCGTAGATCTTCATCGGCTCGGCAAACGTCATGCCGTGCGCGATATCCAGGGCCTCGCCCTCGGCGCGGTTCTTGTCCACGTCGATGAGGACCATCTCGGAGAACAGACCGCTCTGCATCAGCGCGAACGCCGAAGACGAACCGACGAAACCGCAGCCGACAATAGCGACCTTCTTCTCGTTAACCATAAGAAACTCCCATCTCACTCCACAAACAAGCCGCCCGGGAACGACCCGAGCGGCTTGCCGTAATCCCAATACATCCAATCGGGACTTTGATTATGCTCCTATTCGCAGCCAAAAATCGACCGTTTACCGAAATTGTTTGCAGGATTCGTAAAATAACTGCACGAAATCGGTTTCGAGCTATTGACGAGGCGAAATAGCTTTCTAATACAGGCCCGCCTCGCGAATGGCCTCGACAGCCAAAGCAATCTGATCGGGTGGCAGAACCAGCGCCATGCGCACGTGCCCCTCGCCCGAAGGACCAAAGCTCGCGCCCGGCGTCACCACAACGCCGGCCTTCTCCATGAGCTCCTCGCAAAACGCCATGGAATCGGTGCGACCACCGGGAAGCTTGGCCCACACAAACATAGAGCCATGCGCGTTGGGACGCTCCCAGCCCAGGTCCTCAAGACCGTCGCACAGGGCGTCGCGGCGCTCCTGGTACTTCAGACGCTGCGCCTCGACTTCATCGCGCGGACCGTTCAGGCAGGCGATGGCAGCCTTCTGAATCGGGAAGAACATACCAAAGTCGATCTGGCCGCGCAGCTTGGCAAAGGCCGAGACCACATCCTCGCGACCGACCAAAAAGCCGATGCGTGCGCCGGTGACGTTAAACGACTTAGAGAGCGAGAAGAACTCCACGCCCACCTCGAGCGCGCCAGGGTACTGCAGGAAGCTGCCACCCGGCTCGCCGTCGAACACGATATCGGAGTAGGCATTGTCATGCACGATCAACAGATCATGCTCGCGGGCAAAGGCGATAATCTCCTCGTAGACCTCGGGCGTGCCCACCGAGCCGACCGGGTTCGCGGGCAGCGACACGATCATATACTTGGCGCGATCGGCCACCTCGGGATCGATGCCCGCCACATAGGGCAGGTAATTGTGCTCGGCAACCAACGGATAGTACTCGAGCTTGGCATCGGCGATCTTGGCACCCGCCTCAAAGACCGGGTAACACGGATCGGGAACCAGAATGGTGTCACCCGGATCGAGCAGGGCCAGGCCCAAATGGCCCACGCCCTCCTGCGTGCCGTTGCACGACTGCACCATAGACGGCGTAATGCCCGAAACGCCAAAGCGGCGCTCATAGTAATCGCACACGGCTTGCTTGAGTTCGGGCAGGTCGCGCAGGGCATACTTCCACATCTCAGGATCTTGGGCTGCCTGCGTGAGCGCCTCGACCACATGGTCGTACGGCTTAAAATCGGGCGTGCCCACGCTCATGTTGTAAATGGTCTTGCCCTGAGCCTTCAGCGCGAGAAGCTTGTTGTTGAGCGAGGCGAAGACCTCCGCGCCAAAGCGGTCGAGACGCTGCGATGCCTGCATGGTGCCACCTTTCGATATGAAAAACGCGGCGCTCCGACAAGAGCGCCGCGCGATACGGGCCATCAGATTGCAAAAGTGTAACGCTTGCAACCCCCGTATTGGTTCAATTTAGCCAACCTTAGTCAACTGGATTGAGCGCGTCGATCTGCGCAAGCCACAGACGCGAGCTAGCGTCACTCGGCATACGCCAATCGCCGCGCGGGCTGAGCGTCACCGAGCCCACCTTGGGACCATCGGGCAGGCAGCTGCGCTTAAACTGCTGGGCAAAGAAGCGACGGTAGAACGTACGTAGCCACGTGTAGACGGTCTTGGCGTCGTAGACGCCCTCGAAGCTCTTGAGCGCCATGCGGTAGATCTTGCCCGGCTCAAAGCCAAAACGCAGCAGGTAGTAGAGGAAGTAGTCGTGCAACTCGTACGGGCCCACCAAATCCTCGGTCTTCTGCGCAATCTCGCCGTCGCCCGTGGGCGGCAGAAGCTCGGGGGACACCGGCGTATCGAGGATATCGAGCAAGACCTCGGCAATGCGCCCGCCAAAGACATCGGCGGCATAGCGTACCAGATGGCGCACAAGCGTCTTGGGCACGCTCGCGTTGACGGCGTACATGCTCATGTGGTCGCCGTTATAGGTAGCCCAGCCGAGCGCCAGCTCCGACAGGTCGCCCGTGCCAATGACAAAACCGCCAGCCTGGTTGGCCAAATCCATCAGAATCTGCGTACGTTCGCGTGCCTGTGCGTTTTCATACGTCACGTCGCGCTTGTCCTCGTCATGACCGATGTCGCGGAAGTGAACCCGCACCGCGTCGGCAATCGGCACCTCGCGCAGGGAAACGCCCAGCGTCTCGCAAAGCAGCAGCGCGTTGCTTTTCGTCCGCGCGGTCGTACCGAAGCCGGGCATCGTGATGCAGAGGATGTCCGAGGCCGGCATGCCCAGCGACGCGTAGGTTTGGGCCGTCACCAGCAGCGCGAGCGTCGAATCCAGCCCGCCGGAAATGCCGATTACGCAGCGCTTCGCTCGCGTGTGCAGCAAGCGCTGCCGC
>USKL01000277.1 GCA_900555225.1 uncultured Collinsella sp. | reverse complement strand
GGACGTTTCCAGCGACATTTCCGTCCTCAACACCCTGCTTGCCCAGGAGGGACTGACGGAGGACGGCTTATCCCAAGTGAAGAAACAGCAGACATTATAAAAAACTAGGAAGAGGAGATCAATTATGGACGCAGAATACAAAGATGTGAACGAATCCGCCCCCATCCCCAGCCTGACTCTGGAGCCGGAGCTGGAAAACACACCCAAGCTGGTCGTGGCCGAGGAAACGAAGCTGCAGCAGACCAAGGTCGCCGAGCCGGTGCTGACGCCCCAGGAGCAGCAGATGGTCAATGATTTTGCCCAGAAGATCGATGTGGAGAACACCGCCCAGATCTTGCAGTACGGCGCGGGCACCCAGAAGAAGATGGCCGACTTCTCCGACGCTGCCCTTGCCAATGTGCGCACACAGGACTTGGGCGAGGTGGGCGACCTGATCGTCAACGTTCGTGTTGCCGACCACGAGCGTTTTAAGCGCAACGGTGACGACCTGTACCTCGTGAGCGATATCTCGATTGCGCAGGCTGCGCTTGGCTGCGAGATCGAGGTCGAGGGCATTATGCCCGACGAGGTCGTCAAGGTGACGGTTCCCGCCGGCGCCCAGTACGGTGACACCGTGAGCGTCAATAATTACGGTATGCCGCGCATTGGCGGTGGCGGTTCGCGTGGCCGCCTGATCGTGCAACTGCGCGTGGTCGTTCCCACCAATCTTTCCAATAAGCAACGCGAGCTGCTCCGCGCTTTTGCCGATGAGATGGGCGATGACGTCGCTTCTGGTAAGAAGTCGGTGACCGACCGTATCAAGAGTGCCCTCGACGATATCCTCGATTAAGGAGCCCGCGTGCTCGCACCTCATATCTCTGTCGTTAACCTCGGCTGCCGCGTCAACCGGGTTGAGTCCGACCGTATCACTGCCGATTTTATGCGCCTGGGCTTTGCAATGGTGGAGCCTCAGGATGCAGAGCTGATCGTCATTAACACCTGTGCCGTTACGGGCGAGGCCGAGGCCAAGACCCGTAAGGCCGTTCGCCATGCGCTGGCCTATCCAAACGAGCCCTATGTGGTCGTGACCGGATGCGTGGTCAATTTGCACCCCGAGGAGCTATTGGAGCTTTCGGACCGCGTGATCGCCGAGCCGTCCAAGATCGATATCGCCGAACGCGTCTGCGAGGTGCTGGGCGTTGAGTCCGATAACGTTCCTGCCTGCAGCGATGGCGAGGTGGTCGACGCGCTCGGTCGCTCGCGTCTGGGCGTGAAGATCCAAGACGGCTGCAACCATCGTTGCACCTATTGCATCGTGTGGAAGGCCCGCGGCCCCGAGCGCTCCGTGCCGGTCGAGTCCGTGCTCGAGCAGGTTCGCGAGGCCCAGGAGGCCGGCGTGCCCGAGGTGGTGCTGACGGGCGTGAACCTGGGCGCCTACGATGGCAAGAGCGCGACTGACGAACACGTCGAGATCGATGAGCTGCTCGAGGCGATTATGGAGCGCACGTCCATTCCGCATGTGCGCATTTCCTCGGTCGAGCCCATGGATATCTCGGAGCGCCTGCTTAAGGTCATGGCGCGCTATCCGCAGCGCATCGCCCCGTTTTTGCACCTGCCCGTGCAGTCCGGCTGCACCAGGACGCTGCATCGCATGGGCCGTCCCTATAGCGCCGAGACCTTCGAGGAGACGGTGCGCATGATTCGCACCAAATTGCCTCAGGCGTCTCTTTCGTGTGATGTCATTGTTGGTTTTCCTGGCGAGACGGACGAGGAATTCGAGGAGTCGCTGGCGCTGTGCCGCCGTGTGGGTTTCTCGCGTATGCACGTGTTCCGCTACAGCAAACGTCCCGGTACCCTTGCTGCCGATATGCCCGACCAGGTGCCGCCCGAGGTCATGGCCGAGCGTAGCCGTCGTATGCGAGCCGCTGCGCAGGAGCTTGCCATTGCCGACGCTCGCCGTCGCGTGGGCACCGTTGAGCGTGCCGTGCTCGAGTATGGCGACAACCTGACGCTCGGTTCGTTCCATCATGCCCGTCTAGACGATACCCGTGGACTCACAGCCCCGTGCCTGCTCGATGTTGCTATCATCGGAGTCGATGATTCCGGCTTGGTCCATGCACGCAGGGAGGTTCATGGAAGCCTCGAAGATTAGACTTACCGTTCCCGAGGGTATTGACCCCTCGCGCGTTTTGGGTGCCGGCGACGGCGTCCTTCGTGCGCTGGAGAGCTCAGTTCGCGCCCACGTGGTCGCCCGTGGCGACAGCATCGCCGTGAGCGGTGACCCGGACGAGGTCGAACTGGTCGCGCGTTTTTTCGAACATGCCTTTCGTGAGGCTGCTTCCGGGCGCACGCTTTCTGCCGACGATGTCTCTCGCTGCCTGGCCGTCTTGCGCGACAGTGAGCATGAGGCTACGTCGCTTCGCGATGACGTGCTGCTTTCGTATCGCGGTCGCGTCATTCGCCCCAAGACGCTCGGTCAAAAGCGCTATGTGGATGCCATCCGCTCAAATACCATCACGTTTGGCCTGGGTCCTGCCGGTACCGGTAAGACCTATCTGGCCATGGCGCTCGCTGTTGCCGCACTCAAGCGTCACGAGGTGGGCCGTCTGATCTTGACGCGTCCGGTTGTCGAGGCGGGGG
>USKL01000276.1 GCA_900555225.1 uncultured Collinsella sp. | reverse complement strand
CCTCCCCGCTCACGGCTCCGCAGGGTCGCGTTGAGGGAAGGCGATCCGGCCTCCCGCCCTGCGCTCCGCAGCAGCCAGCGCCAAGCGCTAGTAGTTCACCACCTGCTCCTCAAAGTACGCCTTCGGGTGGTTACACACCGGGCACACCTCAGGCGCCTCGGCACCAACGTGCAGGTGCCCGCAGTTCAGGCACTTCCACACCTTCACGCCCTCACGCTCAAACACCTCGCCCGACTCGATGCGCTCGACGAGTTTGTTGTAGCGCTCCTCGTGGGCCTTCTCGACGGCGGCGACGCCACGGAACTTCTCGGCGATCTCGGCAAAGCCCTCCTCCTCGGCGGTCTTGGCGAACTCGTCGTACATCGTGGTCCACTCGTAGTTCTCGCCCGCAGCGGCGTCGCGCAGGTTGTCCAGAGTGCCCGGAACGGCGCCGTCGTGCAGATACTTAAACCACAGCTTGGCGTGCTCGGACTCGTTGCCCGCCGTCTCGGCAAAAATATTCGAGATCTGAACGTAGCCGTCCTTTTTGGCCTTGGATGCATAGTAGCGATACTTGGTGTGTGCCTGGGACTCACCGGCAAAAGCGGTCTCGAGGTTCTTCTTGGTTTGGGAATTCTCAAAATCCATAGGTGTACTTCCCTTCAACGCATGCCGCCCACAGACTTTGAGCGGCCTTGCTTTAAGGATGCCCTCATGCCGAGATTTTAAACCTTACAATCCCGTTCTTCAGATTCGAGTGAGCTACACACTCAGCCAACGATCGCCCTCGGAGCCGCAAAAGCCCTCGCGCTCCAGATCGGCAAGAATGCTTGCGACCAGCTCGCGCTCGACCGGCTCTCGGCCGGCTGCCGTCTCCATCTCGTTAACGCCTGCAACGGCTTCATCGAGCGTAATACCTGCCGGTTGCCCATCGCGCGCCGCCAGCAGCATGCGCACAATGTGGGCGCGCTTTTGGCGGCGCGAGCCCTCAAACTTGGACTGACGACTATAGCCCGCCGACCGCCTGGACGGATTGGGCAGTGTCTTTTTAAGATACGCGCCGTAATCCAGCAATGCGTAATACCACGCGCGCGGCGTGTCGGCATCGTCTTGAGGCGCGGCAAAGGGCGCGATCTCGTCCGCCGCCGCACCGGGGGCCGCCGGACAGGCAGCTTGGATCAGCGGCACCAGTTCGCGATCGGGAACGGCCGGCACATCGGGAAAGAAATGATGCAAAAAGACCGTGCGCACATTGGTCTCCAAATACACGCCCGGAAGATCGAATGCAAACGAACGGATGCCCTGCGCCGTTGCCGGGCCAATGCCGGGCAGAGCGACCAAGTCACGCGTCTCGCGCGGAAACTCCCCATCCCAGTCCTCTACAACGCACTGTGCAGCCCTGTGAAGCGCCAAGGCGCGGCGATTATAGCCCATCCCCTGCCACGCATCCAAGACATCGGAAGGGACAGCCTGAGCGAGCGCCTGAACAGTCGGAAAGCGATCGAGCCACGCCGGCATACGCGTCTCCACGCGCGGCACCTGCGTCTGCTGTAGCATGACCTCGGAGAGCCAGATGATATACGGGTCGCGCGTTCGGCGCCACGGAAGGTCGCGATAACGCAAGACCCCTTCCGAACGAATCATCGAACGAAAGGGGTCCTGAATCATAGCTATACTCCTTATGCGGCGCTATTCCTCCCGGCAAGCGTACGCGCAGGCAGCGTACTCGGGAAACGCATCGCGATCGGCGAACTTGGGATCGACAGCCGGAAACTGGCGATGGGCGACGATATCGCCGAGCGAAACGGAATCGAGGTAGTCGCGCATCAACGCCTGGGCTCCGGCCCACAGGGGATGATAGCAGCACGCGCCCATGCGCGCACAGTCACCATCGGGGGCGGTGCAGTCGTTCATAACCATAGGGCCCTGAACGGCCTCGACGACCTGGCGGATAGTGACGTCGTCCGGACTGACCTTGAGACGCATGCCACCGTGGACGCCACGCAGGCTCTCCGCAATACCGGCCTGGACCAAACCATGCTGAATCGAACGGGCAAACGAATACGGGACATTGACCTCTTCGGCAGCGGTGCGAACAGAAAGCAAACGCTCCGGATCCTCAGCAAGCATCGCCAGCATACGAAGGGCGTAATCAGTCTTCCTCGATATGTCCATTTTTCCCCTTTCAAGGAATACGAACAGCTCGAACGAGCTCCGGGGCCGAGCTTGTGTCGAGACGCTAAATGACCGCCAGGACATCCAAATGGTAAATCGGATATCCACTGAGTGCCGCGCTTGGAGCGAAATGCATCAGATGCGGCGCACAGTGCAATTTAGTATAACCTAACCCCCTGCCTCGTAGAACAGGTGTTGCGCAACAAAGCTGTTGTTCAGACAGATATACTTATTAGATTTTACTTGCGTTCCCGAAGGCGCGGGGATTCTGGGCGAAGATGCACCAGGGCGATCGTTCTATCGAAACAAAGTGCATCAAACGCAAAAAGCCACGTCCGAAGACGTGGCTTTAATTGCGTTGGCGGGAAGTACGGGGCTCGAACCCGCGACCTCCGACGTGACAGGCCGGCGCTCTAACCAACTGAGCTAACACCCCATGTGCGACAGCGATAGATAGTATACAGGAACAGAATCA
>USKL01000275.1 GCA_900555225.1 uncultured Collinsella sp. | reverse complement strand
GCTCGTCGATGCTGGTTATGACTTGAAGGAGATCGGCACCAAGCTCGTCGACAATTACGCCACGCAGATTCTCGACGACGGCTTCTTCCACGCTGACCCACATCCCGGCAATATCATCATCCGGGGCGGCCAGATCGTACTTATCGACCTCGGTATGACCGGTCGGCTCGACCAGCGCACCCGTGCAGTCCTCAAAGAAATGATTTTCGCCGTCGCCAAACAGGATTCGCCCGCTCTGGCCGAGGGGCTGCTGCGATTTGCCGGCACCGAGGCCGATCCGGAGGACTACCCAGCACTGCTGGCTGATCTGGACGTGATCGTCAAGGAATTCGGCACCGTGGATCTGGCCGAACTGGACATTGCCGCCTTCCTGACCGCACTGACGCAGATGGCCGGCCGCCACAACATCGAGGTGCCCAGTACGGTGACCACCGTCGGCCGCGCGTTGGTTACGCTCGAAGGCTTGCTGGACGAGTTCATTCCTGATGTGAATATGATCGAAATCATTTCCGACCATATCGCCACGTCGAAATCGCTGAAGAACGCCACCAAAGACGAGATCAAGTCGCTGGGCGTTGAGGGACATCAGGCTTTGCATGCCACGCTCGGCACCATGACCGAACTCAAGACCGTGGCCCGTATGCTGACCCGTGGTCAGTTGCGCGTCAACATGGAACTGGTCGGCTCTGAAGAGCCGTTCCAGCTGCTTTCGGATATGGTGAATCGTCTGACGATGGCCCTGATTGTGGTCGGTTTGTTCGTTGGCTCGTCGATTGTCTACTACGCCGGCATGAAGCCGATTATCTTCGGCATTCCGGTCATCGGCTTCATGGGCTACGTCGTGGCCTTCGCCCTCGGCGTATGGATCGTCATCGACATCTACTTAAAGGGGCGCAAAACCAAGAAGCGGTAGGGCATCGATTGATATCAGTCCAGCGGGAGGGTGGATTCGCGCTGGATAAGGTGGCAGGGTACGTAGTCGACACCGTGATGCGGGTTGCCGTCGATGGCATCGACCAAGTATCGTGCCGCACGCCGTCCGATGGTTTCGGTTTCGTTGTCGATCGACGTCAGTGCGGGCCTCGAGCTGGAGGTCAGTACCGACCAGTTATCGTGGCCGATGACGGCGACGTCATCCGGGATGCGCAGTCCCTGCTGCTTGAGCACGTCAATGCAGCCGCGGGCCAACTGATCGTTCTGGCAGACCACTGCATCGAACTTGACCCCTTGGTCGAGCAGCAGACGGGTGGCCGCACGGCCCCAGCCTTCGTCCCATTTGCCGTAACGAATTGGGCCGGCGGGTTCAATACCTAATTCGGAGAGTGCCTCGAGCGCGCCCTTGGTGCGGTCGGTGGCAGCGGTATAGGTTTCGTCGCCGCCGATAATGGCGATGTGCCGGCGGCCACACGAGATGAGATGGTTGATGGCCATGCGGCCGGCGTCCACGTTGTCGCAAGTGACCGAGCAGTCTTTGGGGTCGGTGGAGGGGCCGTAGACGTAGACCAGTGGCACGCCCCAGTCATGGCCAAGCGTGGGCCTGGGGTTGGTTTCGCACTGCACGATGAGCAGTCCGTCGACCTTGAGGGACAGCAGTTTCTCGACATGCTGACGTTCCAAGGCGGCGTCGCCACGAGCGTTGGCCAACAATACTGAGGTCGATTGGGCTCGCAACTCGTTCTCCGCGCCGATAAGAATCGGTGTGGAGAAACGACCCTGCAGATCGGAGGTGACCAGGCCGATGGTGCCAGTAGTGCCGCGGGCTAGGGATTGGGCAAGCTTGTTGGGAGAGTAGTTGAGTTGCTTGGCGGCATCCAGTACACGCTGCTTGGTTTCTTCGCTGATGCGGGGTTTGTTGTGCAGTGCCTTGGATGCAGTGGCCGTCGAGACTCCGGCCAATGCCGCCACATCCTCAAGTCGCGCTGCCCGTCCGGTTGCTGGCTGGGTCATCATGCCTCGATTCCTTGGTTCTTCAGCAGTATATAGCGCATTGTTTTGCGATGAAATACCTCATACGGTGTGGTGCGCCATTACATCTGGGAATAATTGTAGCTTCAATGCGAAAACTTTCGCAAACATCTTTTTTTCGGCGTGGCGTAGTCAGGGAAATTGTTCAAGTGCAAGGTAAGTGAAAGAAAGCGTTACTTCCATGTTCGCTTTTGTTTGATTTGCTCGACACGCCGGAATAATCATTGATATTAAGCCAATTCAAGCACGTTATTCATAGTCGAATCACAGTCTCGAACCCGTTTGATGTGAGAAAAAACGCGAAAATGCGAAAGCGCTTTTGCAAAAACTTCCATGTTCGTTTATATTGAGAAAAGGCTTTCGCAGTGTTACCTGCTCCGGGCAAAGGAGCGAGCAGGGCGAAACCAAGGAGGCGGACCGTCCGCCACCGCCTCTCATAGTTGAGCGGATATATAGAGAAAGAAGCGAACATGGTGTCTTTCAATAAACTGACCCGTACTCTTGCTGGCATCGCTGCCGCCGCGTTGATCGTTCCGCTGGCCGCCTGTGGTGGCTCCGGCAATGGTGGCACTGCCACCGCCGAAGGTATCCCGGCCAAGGGCACCGACGATGGTACCGAGATCACCCTGTGGACCCGTTCCCCTCTGGAGCGTCAGGCCAAGAACGTGGTCGAGGCTTACAACAAGAGCCACAAGAA
>USKL01000274.1 GCA_900555225.1 uncultured Collinsella sp. | reverse complement strand
GATGCCCACTTTGTAGCCGTGCGCGTCGAGGACGCGGCTGATGATGGCCATACCAAAGCTGGGGTGGTCCACGTAGGCGTCGCCGCAGATGTAGACAAAGTCGCACTGGTCCCAGCCGCGCACATCCATGTCGGCGCGGCTGACGGGGAGGAACTTATCGCGGCCCGGGCGCCAGGGGCGTGTGAGCGCTGCTGGGGTATGCGTGGTGTGCCCACCCTGCGCCTTACCGCCGCGCTTTTGCTGCTGGCCCTGTTTGCCCTGCTGACTGCGCTGGTTGTTCTGAGCGTGCTGAGGCTTTTTTGCCACGATCCCTCCCGGTGTTTGTATGCTGCACGTAATTGTAACCAGTCTTTTTGGGACGGGGCTAAAAAGACTGGTGGAGTACATGAGCCGGCGGATCGGCGTGTCGATGCGGGTGCCGTTTGTTTCCAGACTGTGTATCTGCGCGTTGGAGAACCCGTCTCGCGCGCACGCCATGTTGTCAATGGGTTACAGTATGAACGGCGGCTATGTTTCCGCCAACGCACGAGAGAGTCGTCAACAAGGAGGATGCACGACGATGCAGCGTGCCAAACAGATATCGGAGTCTATTGAGCTGGGCATCATCTTGGCGCTTGCCGGTGGCTTTATGGATGTGTATTCGTACATTGGGCGCGATCATGTTTTCGCCAACGCGCAGACAGGCAACATCCTGCTCGTGGGCGTGAGCATCTCGGAGGGCAACTGGGCACTTGCGGGACGCTATTTCTTCCCCGTGGTGTCGTTTGCCGTGGGCATTATGCTTGCCGACCTGGTGCATGAGCGGTTTGGCAGCGTGATCCACTGGCGCCAGGTAACGGTGTTCTTTGAAGCCGTTATCTTGCTGGGCGTGAGCTTTATCCCGGGCGGCAATTTCAATCTGCTCGCCAACTGCCTCACTTCGTTTGCCTGCGGTATGCAGGTAGAGAGCTTCCGCAAGATCCACGGTCACGGCATCGCTACGACCATGTGCATCGGCAACTTGCGCAACGCGCTGCAAAACGTGGACGATTACATCATCACCCACAGGCGCGGCTTTTTGGAAAACGGCCTGCTGTACTTTGGCGTGATCTTTACCTTTGTGTTTGGCGCCGTGTTGGGCAACTGGTGTATTGAGCGCATGGGCCTGCACGCCATCGTCGTGGCGAGCTTGCTGCTGTTTGTCGCGTTTGCCATCATGTTCATCGACCGCGAGCGCGACTTGCGCTTACGCTGGAAGGTTGCGGCCGAGGCTTGGAAAGAGGGCTGCCGAAAGTAACCGAATGCGGCAAAGGGGCTGTCCCTTTGCCGCATTATTTTTCATCATCTGTTGAAACGCTTTAACAATTTTGACGTTCTCACGCGTTTTTCGTTTCAAAAGCGTTAGGATGGGATTCATAGCGTGGGGCGTAATGGGTGCCCCGCACACGATGGGAGGCTATCAATGGCTAATCGTTTCGTTCTCAATACCATCTCTTATCATGGTTCCGGCGCCATCAAGGAGATTCCCGGCGAGCTCCAGCGTCGCGGCTACAAGAAGATCTTCGTCTGCTCCGACCCCGATCTGGTCAAGTTTGGCGTTACCGCTAAGGTGACCGACGAGCTCGACGCTGCCGGCATCGCTTGGAGCCTCTACTCCGAGATCAAGCCCAACCCCACTATCCAGAACGTCAAGGACGGCGTCGAGGCCTTCAAGGCCGCCGAGGCTGACGCTATCGTGACCATCGGTGGTGGCTCCTCCATGGACACTGCTAAGGCCATCGGCATCATCATCAACAACCCCGAGTTCGCCGATGTCCGCAGCCTCGAGGGCGTTGCTCCCACTAAGAACCACGCCGTGTTCACCATCGCTGTGCCGACGACCGCCGGTACCGCCGCCGAGGTGACCATCAACTACGTCATCACCGACCCCGAGAAGGTCCGCAAGTTCGTGTGCGTCGACACCAACGACGCCCCCGAGGTCGCCGTCGTCGATCCCGACATGATGGCCTCCATGCCCGCCGGCCTGACCGCTTCCACTGGCATGGACGCACTGACCCACGCCATCGAGGGCTACACCACCAAGGGCGCCTGGGAGCTTTCCGACATGTTCCACTTTGAGGCCATTAAGCTGATCAGCGAGAACCTGCGCGACTCCGTCGCCGAGGCCAAGTCCGGCCAGCCCGGCTCCGGCCGTGAGGGCATGGCTCTTGGTCAGTATGTCGCCGGCATGGGCTTCTCCAATGTTGGCCTGGGCATCGACCACGCCATGGCTCACACCCTGTCCGCTCACTACGACACCCCGCACGGCGTCGCTTGCGCCATGCTGCTGCCGATCGCCATGGAGTTCAACAAGCCGGTTTGCGCTGAGCGCCTGGCCAAGGTTGCCGTCGCCATGGGCGTTGACACCACGGGCATGAGCACCGCCGAGGCCGCCGATGCCGCCATCGCCGCCGTCAAGCAGCTTTCCGCCGACGTGAACATCCCGCACGTCTGTGAGGCCATGAAGGCTGACGAGATCGAGGTCCTGGCCAAGGACGCCATGGCCGACGCCTGCTTCCCGGGTAACCCGCGCGAGGCAACGCTCGACGACGTCATCGAGCTCTTCAAGAAGATCTGCCCGGCTGCCTAGCCCAGTTTGGTGGTCCTTCGCCCGTAGGTGTATGGTCTTTTGACGTGCCGCTGGCCCC
>USKL01000273.1 GCA_900555225.1 uncultured Collinsella sp. | reverse complement strand
ACCATTGTCTGACCTGCCGTCCATATGCTCAAAAACGTCAAAAGCACGCGCGATGCCATGCAACCCTCGGCAATTTGCCTGCGCATATGCTCGCAGCTCTTCACGTTCGACATCGTACTCACGGGCCAAGCCATCGACATAGCCCAGCGCATAGCGAAAGGCGCTCGTTCGGGCGATATCAACAACCGTTCGATACGGATCCGTCAGCGTAAACAGACCGAGCCGCCACACTTCGCCCGCCCGCCAGCGCTTGTATTCAACGAACTCATACGTATCGCGCCTTGTAGACCGAGGCAGCAGCACTTGCACTTTATCCAGAAGCGTATAAGCCGAGCCGATGCCATAGAGCAGCGCTGCCGTCGATCCGCAAAACACAGCATCCGGTTCAACGACCGCAATAGCGGATGCCAGCTGAAAGATGCGATCTTCAACCCCAAGATTATTCCAATAGACCGGATCCGCATACACGTGGTTGTAAAGACGAAGCATGAGCTCTTCCTGCATAAGCTCGCGCGCACGGCGTTCTTCCCAAGGATCAATTGTTATAAGCAGCTGTCCATCTTGATGAATTCCAAGGGCCGAGAATAGCATCCTTGCATATGACTGCGGAAAATGTTTGCCTTTATCGAGCATGGCCAACCCCATAACCATCACGGCGGAGAGAATACCATTACGCTATCGCATGCTTCCGTCCGCAGGCCTTGCCAAAAGCTGACCAAAAGCTTGACGTCGCAGGTCAAGGCTTCAAAAAATATTTCCACTCTCGGTAGACGGTCGCTACGACCCTCCCAACGGCATCAAAATCCAACCTTACAAATAGTTGCGGTGAAATACGGACTACATGGGCCATAAAAGCCGGAAAACAGTCCATATTTCACCGCAACTTAGGAGGGGATGTGGGGTCCCCGGCATATATATGAAAACGGCTCTGGCACCAAATGGAGCCAAAGCCGTTAAAACTATCCTATGGAGCGGGCGACGGGAATCGAACCCGCGTCATCAGCTTGGAAGGCTGGGGTTCTACCATTGAACTACGCCCGCAAGAATATGGTCGGGACGACAGGATTCGAACCTGCGACATCCTGCTCCCAAAGCAGGCGCGCTACCAAACTGCGCCACATCCCGAAGGTGTTGAGCAGCTAAGGTCTAAACCTTGCGTGTCCCAAAGCGAAGGAAATTATAGGGGAGACTTCCCGCCTGTGCAAGCGACGATACCCTAGCTCCTCGAATGTGCGACAAACCGGCTATGAAGCAGACCGATCACAAACGCCACCACGGCGACTGGTGCCCACGCAGCACCGATATCTGCCAGCGGCAACGCATCGAACGGCAGCCACGCACCAGTAAAGAACGCGTCGCGGACCGAGGTGATCACGCTCTGCACCGCGACCACGCCGCCGACCCAAACCCACACCTGCGGATGAGCGTCGCAAAAGCCGTGCACCAGGCCCATCAGTACCAGCACGATGGCGACGGGATACAAGGCGTTGAGCATGGGCACCGAGAACATGAGGATCACATCGAGGCCCACGTTGGAAAGCACGCACGAAAACGCCGCGAACACAAAGGCGAGAACCGCAAAGGGACGGCGCATGGCCTCCTCGGAGGCCTCCGCTCCCCCTTCGACCACATACGTCTCGCAGAAGTAACGCGAGCAGCAGCTGATGAGGCCGATGCACACGTTCATGCAGGCAAGGAAAAAGATCGCAAAGACCACGACCGTGCCGGCAAGGCCAAAGTGCATGGAGGCCGAGCGAGCAAGGATTGCAGCGCCGTTGGTGGCGTCGGGCATGACCGTGCCGAGCTGCATGCCGGCAAGGGCCAAGCCGCAATAGATGATGGCCATGAGCACGCCGGCGATCACACCGGAGCGCGAAATTTCAAAAGCGACGCGCTTGTCGTCGGTCACGCCCAGCTCGTGAATGGTCTCGGCGATGATGATGCCGAAGGCGAGCGACGCAAGCAGATCCATGGTCTGATAACCGGTCAAAAAGCCCTGCACGGCGGCGCCTGCATCGTAGGGAGCCTGAGGCGCGGCAGCCGGTCCCAGCGGCGAGATCACGGCAGCACCCACGACCAGCACGATGAGCGCAATGAGCGCGGGGCCCGTAATGCGACCGAGTACGCGCGTGATGACGCCCGGACGCAGCGTAAGCGCAAACGCGACGACAAAGAAGCCAACGGCAAACACCAGGCGAGCCGTGCCGAGCGAGACGCCCTCGGGCAGCAGCGGCACCAACATCTCAAAGGCCGTGGAGCTCGTGCGCGGAATAGCCAGACACGGCCCGATGGACAGGTAGATCAAAATCATGAACACCTGTGCGAACACCGGATGCACCCGCCCGGCCAGCTTGTCCAGACCGTCTGCCCGTGCCACCGCGATGACCCCCGCAACCGGCAGACCTACGGCGCTGATAGCAAGCCCCAGAAAGGCGGGCCAGAGGTTTACCCCGGCCTTTGCACCCAGATCGGGCGGGAAGATCAGGTTGCCCGCCCCGAAAAACATGGAAAACAACGTAAAATCGACAAGCATCAGCTTGCGGCCCTTGAGCGCTTGCGTCAATACTGTCCCCTCTTTCCTGCGCCGGTGCCAAAGTTGCACCGCATATTGTTTCCAGTTTACACTGGATGTAAATTCATGTCAAGCATACGATGGTTGAATAAAAGTA
>USKL01000272.1 GCA_900555225.1 uncultured Collinsella sp. | reverse complement strand
CCGTCTTTTTGATCGCCTGCCCCATAAGGCGCACAGCGTCCATGTTGATGCCCGCGCGCGTCGAGCCTACGTTCACGCTTGAGCACACAAAGTCGGTCGCCGCGAGGGCGTCGGGGATGGAGTCCATGAGGTTGTTGTCCGCGCGCGATGCGCCCTTGTGCACGAGCGCGGAGAAGCCGCCCAGGTAGTCGATGCCGAGCGTCTCGGCCGCGCGGTCGAGGGCATGCGCGATGGGGGTGAGGTCCTCATCCTTGCAGCACGCGGCAATCTGCGCCACCGGGGTGACGGAAACGCGCTTGTTGACGATGGGGATACCGTACTCGCGCTCGAGGTTCTCGGCGGTCTCGACCAGATGCTCAGCCGTGTGCGTCACGTGGTCGTAGATTTTCGTGCACATGCGGTCGAGGTTCTCGTCGCCGCAACCCATGAGCGAAACACCCATGGTGATGGTCCTGATGTCGAGGTTCTGCTCCTCAACCATGCCGCGGGTTTCCGCGATTTCTGCGGGCGTGATCGCCATCCTTGCGCTCCTATCTGCCAAAACGAGCATAGTCTTATCTATTCTAACGTGCCGCACGTGCCAAGTGGCGCATGCGGCACGTTTTGGTGCTCGGTTGTTTCCGTTGTGTTACTGCCCAAAGACCTCTTCGGCGATGCGAGCGCTTTCGGCGGCGTCCTTGGCGTAGTAGTCCGCGCCGATCTGCTTGGCGTATTCGGGGGTGAGCACGGCGCCGCCCACGATGATCTTGACGCCCGGAACCTCGGCATGGAGCAGCTTGATGGTCTCCTCCATGGCCACGACGGTGGTAGTCATAAGCGCCGAGAGGCCGACGAGCTTAATGTCGCGCTCCTTGACGGTCTTGAGCACCTCCTGCGGATCGACGTCGCGGCCCAGGTCAAAGACGGTGTAGCCGTAGTTGTCGAGCAGCATTTTGACGATGTTCTTGCCAATATCGTGGATGTCGCCCTTGACGGTGGCCACGCAGATCTTGCCCTTGTCGGCAATCTCGCCGGCGGGCATCAGGCGTTTGATGGTGTCGAAGCCCACGCGTGCGGCCTCGGCCGAGGCCATGAGCTGCGGCAAGAAGAACTTGCCCTGGTCAAAGAGGACGCCAACCTCGTCGAGGGCGGGGATAAAGTGATTGTTGATGAGGTCCATGGCATCGTGGTCTGCCAGCAGACGCTCGGTCTCGGCAGCGATCTCGCCTTTGCGGCCCGAGACGACCATGCGACGAATCGGGTCGTCGTTGCCATCGGTGCCGGCGGCGGGCACGGTGTCGGTCGATGCGGCCTGAGCCGCTGCCGGGTTGGCGGCGATCTTGTACGGATCGGTCCAACCGGCATAGCGCTCGATGTATCCGGTCGAGCCCTCGTCCTCAACGCTCAACACACGATAGCTGTAGACGGTATCCATAAAGCGCTTGGAGCCCGGGTTCATGATGGGGGCGTCCAGGCCTGCGCCGAAGGCGGCAGCTAAAAAGACCGAGCCCAGCAGCGGGCGGGCAGGCAGGCCAAAGCTGATGTTCGACACGCCGAGCGCGCATTTGACGCCCAGGCGCTCCTTGCACATAGACATGGCGCGCAGGATCTGCTCGGCCTGGCGTTGATTGGTCGAGGCGGTCATGACCAGGCAGTCGATGAGGATGCGGTCCGGTCCGATGCCGTAGCGGGCGGCCTCGGCCACGATGCGCTCGGCGATGGCGAAGCGGGCCTCGGCGGTATCGGGGATGCCGCCTTCGTCGAGCGTAAGGCCGACAACGTTGGTACCGTAGTGGGCGACCAGCGGAAAGATCTCATCCATGATCTGCTGCTTGCCATTGACCGAGTTGATGATGGGCTTGCCGGCGTAGCGGCGCACGGCGGCCTCGACAGCGGCGGGGTCGGTGGAGTCGATCTGCAGCGGCAGCAACGTGGAGCCCTGGAGCTGTTCGGTCGCCTGTTGGATGATCTTGACCTCGTCGATCTCGGGCAGGCCCACGTTAACGTCCAGGATGTCGGCGCCCTGCTCTTGCTGGCTGATGCCCTGGCTCACGACGTAGTCCAGGTCGCCGTCGCGCAGGGCCTGCTGCAGGCGCTTTTTGCCGGTGGGGTTGATGCGCTCGCCGATGACAGCGATCTTGTGGCCGTCGCAGGGAAGGTCCACGACCGTTTGGGCGCTCGTGACCGACATGCTGGGCTTGCGGCGGCGCGGGCTGGGCGTGTGGTTGTCGATAAGCGTGCACAAGGCCGCCATGTGCGCCGGCGTGGTGCCGCAGCAACCGCCCACGACGCTCACGCCGTCGGCGATCATGCCGGCGACGGCCTCGGCGTATTCGGGGGCCTGGATGTCAAAGACGGTGTTGCCGTCGTCGTCCACGTGGGGGAGTCCCGCGTTGGCCTGCACCATAATGGGCTTATCGGTAACGGTGAGCATACGTGCGGCGAGTCCTCGGAGCTCGGCCGGTCCCTGGCTGCAGTTGATGCCCAAAACGTCGGCGCCGATGGCATCGAGCGTGATGGCGGCGACCTCGGGGCTCGTGCCCAGGAAGGTGCGGCCGTCTTCCTCGAAGGTCATGGTGGCAAAGACGGGCAGGTCGGAGTTCTCGCGGCAGGCGAGGACCGCCGCCTTGATCTCGGCCAGGTCGGTCATAGTCTCGATAATAAAGAGGTCCACACCCGCGGCGACGCCGGCGCGC
>USKL01000271.1 GCA_900555225.1 uncultured Collinsella sp. | reverse complement strand
CTGACCCGGCGGCCCTTCCGCAGTCCCCACCACAGTATTTCGACCGCAGGCCTTATCGGCGGCGGGCGCCCGGTGCACCCGGGTGAGATCAGCCTTGCTCATGGCGGCGTGCTCTTTTTGGACGAGCTTGCCGAGTTTCCCACTGGCGTGCTGCAGACGCTGCGTCAGCCCATCGAGCGCGGCTACGTGAGGATCGTACGCGTCGACGGGGCTTTTACCTTCCCGTCGCGCTTTCAGCTGCTGGCTGCGAGCAATCCCTGCCCCTGCGGCTTTTTGGGCGATCGCGAGGTGCCGTGTCGCTGCTCGGCGGCGATGGTCGAGCGCTATCGGTCTAAACTGCGCGGTCCTTTGGCCGACCGTATCGACATGATGATCGATGTGACCCGTCCCGACCCTCAAGTGATTATCGAGGGTGCGGAGGGCATGTCGTCGGCCGAGTTACGTGACTACGTTGTGCGCGGTCGCGCCTTTCGCGCTTGGCGCGAATCCCGCATGGACGATGCGGATGCCGAGGCCGAGGATGACGAGACACGGTCCATTGACGGCGTCGTTTCGACCTTTGAGCTCGATGATGCGGCGGAGAAGTGTGTGCTCGGCCTGTCGAAGCGCACGCATCTCACAGGGCGTGGCATCGTGCGCCTTGTTCGCATTGCGCGCACGATCGCAGATGTCGCCGAGAGCGAGCAGGTGACGCAGGACCACGTGCTCGAGGCGGCGATGTACCAGGGAAGGAGGGACCAATGATGGCTGAGGGGACCTTCGAGCTGCATCCAGGTGACGCGTTGTATCCCGAGACCGTTTTGGAGCTTTCTGATGTACCTCAGACGCTCTATGTGCGCGGCAACCCCGAGGCGCTTTCGACGCCCGCGCTCTCCATCATCGGTGCGCGAAAGGCCTCGCCGTATGGTCTTGCCGTGGCAGAGCTTGCGGCGAAGGTGGCGGTTGAGGCGGGAGTGACGGTAGTTTCGGGCGGTGCAGTCGGTTGTGACCAGGCCTCGGGTTGGGCTGCGGTCAACGCCGGCGGCAAACACGTCGTGGTGCTGGGGACGGGCGCCGACGTGGTCTACCCGCGTTCGAGCGCGGGGCTTATTACGCGCACGCTCGATACGGGCGGCGCGGTCGTGTCGATCTCTCCGTGGGGCATGGGTCCGCGCAAGTTTGCCTTTCCGCGTCGCAATCGCGTGATCGCGGCCCTGTCGCAAGCCCTCTTTGTATCCGAGGCGGGTATGCCTTCCGGGACGTTTTCTACAGCCGAGGCTGCTATGGATTTGGGGCGCGAACTTCTTGCCGTGCCGGGGTCGATCCTATCGCCCGAGTCGCGTGGCACGAATTACCTCATTGCGAACGGTGCCTGCTGCATTGTCGACGAGGAGTCCATCGAGATGGCTATCTCTCGCATATACGGCACCCTGCGCTACTCGCGCCCCGATGCTCCCGGCATTGCCGACCTGAATCCAACACAGCAGACCGTGATGCATGCGCTCATCGCCTCTCCGCTCAAGGTCGACGACATCGCGGCGCTCGTCTCACTCGATGCTGTCGGCGTACTCAAACTCTTGGGTTCGCTTGAACTCGAGGGCCTTATCGAGCGCATGATGGATGGAAGGTATGCGCCCTCCAAGTTTGCCCTTCACGCCCAGACGCCCTTCGGTCACAATGGAAAACGTGTCAATTAGAAAGGTGTTTGCAGATGCAGTTCGATCAGGTGACGGTTATCGGTGGCGGTCTGGCGGGTTCGGAATGCGCGATCCAGCTGGCAGACCGCGGGTTTGCCGTAAAGCTGTGCGAGATGCGCCCCCAGGTGAGCTCCCCGGCTCACCATACCGATCACCTGGCAGAGCTCGTCTGCTCCAATTCGTTTAAGTCGACCCGTCCGGATTCCGCGGCTGGTTTGCTGAAGGCCGAGCTTGAGCGCATGGGTTCAGTCCTGCTCGACTGCGCCCATCGCGCTGCTGTTCCCGCTGGTGGCGCCCTGGCGGTCGACCGTGTTACATTCTCCGAGCTCGTCGAGGCTGAGGTTGCCGCCCGCCCCAATATCGAGGTCGTTCACGGCGAGGTCACCCAGATCCCCGAGGGCCACGTGGTCATTGCCGCGGGCCCGCTGTGTTCACCGGCGCTGAGCGAAGAGGTCATGAAGCTCGTCGGTGGCGACGCCCTTGCGTTCTTCGATGCCGCGGCGCCGATCGTCGATGCCTCCACGCTCGATATGGACGTGCTGTTTTCGCAGTCGCGCTACGAGGAGCAGGGGAGCGGCGACTATCTCAACGCTCCGCTCAACAAGGAGGAGTACGAGGCCTTTATCGAGGCGCTCACCACGGCCGACCGCGTGGTGCTCAAGGACTTTGAGGGCGGCGATCTGTTCCAGGCCTGCCAGCCTGCCGAGGAGGTTGCGCGCACCGGCAAGGACGCCATTCGCTTTGGCGCCATGAAGCCCGTCGGCCTCACCGACCCGCGTACCGGACGTCGCCCTTGGGCGGCGATTCAGCTGCGTGCCGAGAACAAGGAGAAGACCGCCTATAACCTGGTGGGCTTCCAGACCAACCTGACCTTTGGCGAGCAGAAGCGCGTCTTCCATATGGTGCCGGGCCTGGAGAACGCTGAGTTCTTCCGCTACGGTGTCATGCACCGCAATACCTTTGTCGACGCCCCGCACGTGCTCGATGGCACCTTTGCCGTGCCCGG
>USKL01000270.1 GCA_900555225.1 uncultured Collinsella sp. | reverse complement strand
GTCGTTCATGACGTCGCCCGCAAGGCCGCACGCCACGGCCACGATGCCGGCGATAAAGAACAGCTTGACCTGAGCGAGCTGCGCGAAGGCGGCAACGATGAGCATGACGATGAGGCCGAAGATCTCCATGGGGTCGATGCCCGTCTGGCCGCAGCTCTGCGCGCTCATGATGGTGGTGACAAAGGTGAACAGCGTGACGATGACGGCCGGAACGGGGCCAAGGTCGAGCACGATGGCGATGATCACGGCGATGGCGGCGGCGCCCAGGCCGATGATACCGGCGTCGAGTTTAAGGGAGCCCGAGATGAGCGACTGCTCGTCGGTGTCGGTGGAGCCGTCGGCGGCGAGGCCGCGGACGATGCCGGCGACCTGCGGCAGGATGTCTTTGAGGACGACGGCGACGCCAAAGCCCATCATAAGGCCCATACCCAGGGACTTAACAATGCCCTGTGCCGTCATAACGTCAAACAGGCCGGCAGCGGTGCCGCCGACGATGATGCCAAAATTGCCCAGCAGCGCGCCGGCAAACCAGAACGCGACGGGGGCGAAGCCCACGAGGAAGCCGACGGAGAGCAACATGGGCGAGTTGTAGATGGCAAAGGTCACGCCGGGGATATTGAGCGTGCACAGCATGCTGGGCACCACGCCCAGGGCGTCGCGCAGCACGCTGTAGATGCCGGCGATGGCCATGGAGCCAAAGAGCTGCTTGCCGGTCTTGCCGCCGGCCTCGGTCGCACGCAGGGTCTGAGCCGCGGCGTTGCCGGTGGGGAACTCAAGTGCGGCGTCCACGATAAAGTGACGGTGGATGAGTGCCGTGGCCAACAGGCCCAGGATGGTGCCAGCGAGTGCCACGATAAACATGTCGAGCCAGCTGATCTGGTCGGCATAGCCCAGCATCCAGGCGCCCGGGATGGTAAACGCCAGACCGCCGGCGACCATGGCGCCTGCGGACATGATGGTGTGGGTGACGTTGGCCTCGTTGAGGCTGGCGTTGCCCATGAGCTTAAGGAAGAACAGCGAGATGACGGCAGCGAAGACGATCGGCCAGGGGAGTGCGCCCATCTTGAGGGCGGTGTAGGCCGAGCTTGCCGTGATGATCACGCAGCCAAGGACGCCGATGACGACGCCGCGCAGCGTGAGTTGCCCGCGCATCGAAGCGCGGTTCGAGGGATTGCTCATATAGAACTCCTTTGCGTATATCCGCTTCCCCCGGGAGCGCCGCTACGGATACGGCGCGGGAAGTCGGGTTACCAAGGGCCGCCGCGTGAGCTCGCGCGCGACCGCGCACCAGTATAGCCGCAAGCTAGTCATTTTGGGATGACTGGTTTAGGTAGGCGATATACTGCTGGACAGACGAAAGGAGCGCCGACGATGCTTAATGGGTGCGCATATATATTGACGGTCGACGTGGGCAACACGTTCATTCGCTTTGGCCTGTTTGCCGAGGATTCGGCCGCGGCGCAGGAATGTCCGCTTGCGACGTGCGAGATCACGACGCCGTCGAGCATCACAGCAGACGAGGCGCGCATGCGTCTCGTGCAGGTCATGGCCGCACTGGCGGCCGATGCGGGCATGCCGGGTGCACTTGTGCCCGCGGCTGCCGTGCTGAGCTGTGTAGTCCCGGCGCTCGAGCGCCCGTGGAAGGCGGCGCTTTCCCGCACCTGCACGGGGCGCGTGCTCACCGTGGGACCGGGCCTCAAGACCGGCATGTCCGTGCACTACGACGATCCGGCCGAGATCGGCCCCGACCGCATCGCCGACGCCGTGGCGGCCCGTGCCGTCTACGGCTCTCCGTGCATCGTGATCGACCTGGGCACTACGACCAATATCGAGGTCATCGATGCGCGCGGAACCTTTGTCGGCGGCGTCATCGCGCCGGGTCTGGCGCTTGGCGCCCGCTCGCTTTCGGCCGCCGCGGCGCGCCTGCCTCAGGTTGAGCCCTCGGCGCCGACGCATGTTATCGGCCGCAACACGCGTGAGGCCATGCGCTCGGGCGTGGTTCTGGGCGAGGTGGCCCGCATCGACGGCATGCTCGACATGGTGCTCGCCGAGATGCGAGCGACCAAGGCGGCGGGGGAGGGCAGCGTGCCCATCGTCATTACCGGCGACGATGCCGAGGCGCTCGCGGCCCTTGTCGGTCATAGCCTGACGGTCGATGACGCGTTGACGCTGCGGGGTCTCGCCGAGCTCTACCACATCAATCAAAAGCCCCGTCGCGCGTAGCGATGGGGCGGTGGAACAAAAACGTCTTCACCTTCCACCTGCTACAATGGGTCAAACTGTTGCGATTACGGAGGTGTCTGCCATGTCGGACGATCTTCATCAAACTGCGTCGGGCAAGCGCCGCGACGTTATTAGCTGGGATGAGTTCTTTATGAGCGTGGCCATCGCCGCGCAGCGCCGCAGTAAGGACCCCAACACGCAGGTGGGCGCGTGCATCGCCAGCACCAACCACCGCATCCTTTCGGTGGGCTACAACGGTACGCCCTCGGCGCTCAACGACGACTTTTTCCCGTGGGGCACGAGCGACGACCCGTTGCAGGATAAGCACAACTACGTGGTGCATGCCGAGGCCAACGCCATTATCTCCGCCTCCCGGCGGGACATGGTGGGCGGCACGCTGTATCTGGTGGGCCGCAATGCCCAGACCGGAGAGCTGCTGACGGACGCCACCTCCTGCCCCATGTGCCGCCGCATGGT
>USKL01000269.1 GCA_900555225.1 uncultured Collinsella sp. | reverse complement strand
TGTTGACACGCGTCCCCGCTCTTATGCCTCACGCAGCCAGTCAAACACCACGCGCGGGGTACCGTCGGACACATGCACGATGCCGGCGCGCTCAAACCCCGCCTTAATACTCGCACCCTGCATGGGCAGGTTATCCTGATGCGTGTCGATACGCAGGTGATCGGCACGCTCTTTGGCAAAGGCAAACATCGCGGCCGCGATACCGTGCGCGGTGCCGTCGGACGCCACACGGTGCAGCACGGCGTACGGAGTGTCGCTGCGCCATTGCCCGTCCTCAATTACGTCATAGCACTCGTCCGGGCCCGGTAAAAAGGCAAACGTCGCCACCACGCGGCCGTCGACTTCACACACATAGCTGCCACCGGCGGCGATATCGGCAGCCAGCTGCTCGGCAGAAGGCGTGCCCTCGGGCCACTGCGTGGCGTTGCCATGCGCGCGCATAAAGGCGCGGGCCGTGTCATAGATAGCCATGACGGCGGGAATGTCGGTATCGAGGGTTTTTCTGATCATCGCGCGGCGACCTCACGTTTATTGGTATCACTTTGATTGGGCAATGATACCAGCGTTTGGAGAGAGGCACGAAGCAGATGGGGAGCAAAAAGCGAGCCGCTTGGTCAAAAGCCAAAAGCGAGTTTTTGGGCGCTGCCACGGGCGGCGATATGAGCGACCTGTTTGCGCGCGAAGACGAGCGCCGCGACGCCCTGAACGCCGAGCGCGACGAGGCCTGGCGCTACAAATCGTGCGAGCGCAAAAACCGTTACGACACGCGCGCCGAGGCCGAGGCAGTTATGGCCGACTGCGAAAGCCGCGGGCGGCGCGGTTTGGCCTGCTACAAATGCGAATACTGCGGCGGCTGGCACCTGACATCGCACCCTTGGAAATAGGCACCGCATCGGCACGGCACCGACGGAGCGCCAACCATCGCACGCAAGCTACGGGCGCGGCGGCACCAAGACATCGTAACGAACGGCCTTGCCCGCAAGTTGATAGCTCGGCTTAACACCGGCAAGCAGTGGCCCCTTCACCGGCCGCTTGATAACCAACTTGCGCGGGTGCACCGCAAGCGCAGCCTCAACCAGCGTCTCCTCATCGGCGCACGGCTGCTCCAGATGGTGCAAGAGTTGGAATTTCTTTTTAACCGCCGCGCTCTTGGTGCGTCCGGGAAACATGGGGTCCAGATACACCACGTCGGGAGCGGTGAGCTCGCCCCGCCCGATCAGCTCAGCTGTATGGTAAAGGCCGGCAATGCTGTCCTCGCCCGCATGTAAGCGCATGCGCGCCACGGCTGTCGCAAGCGCCGGATCATCTGCCGCGCGATCCAAAGCATCCTTGAGGAGCGCCGCGATCACGCAATCCTGCTCATACAGATCGACGGTAAAGCCCGCGGCCGCCAGCAGCAGCGAATCCTCGCCAAAGCCTGCCGTGGCGTCAATCGCCCATGGGCTCTCGATGCCTTTTGCGCGCGCAGCCTTTACCAGCAGTTCTTGCTGCAGACGGCCCTGCTTGAGCCGTGGAAGCATGCGGCCAAAATCGGCACGCAGCTCCATCGTGCCGTCGGTGAGCGTGAGGCCCTCGGACTTCCCGATCAGCTCAAGCCCCGCGGACCGAGCAACAGAAAAGGGATCGACGACGCCCATGGGTACTCCTTAGCAAGCAAAACGAATACGTGAGCGCCGTTTGTGTCGGCACCCAACCGTCCGCTATTGTCCCACATGCGACATGGCCCACAGCATCGCAATACAAAGCACCGCCATCAATCCCGTGCACACAGTAGCGATCACGGAATCACTCATGCGCCTTCCCAACGACCGCGCCTCACGTACCTGCTCTGCTCCGTACATCATGGTTCCTCCTTCGGTCTAGCTCTTACCATGGCCCCATCATCGCAGCGCCGCGCATACGCTGCCATCGATTTGGCTTACGCCCAGCTTTCCTTTTTGAAAGGTTGGACCGCACAGGCAAGAGACGCTTTCAAACGCATGCATCGCCCCGTTGAACTACAATGTGCTTCACCATATGTGCAGTACATTGGGTGCGCCAAGTTGGCGTACTCGTATCGAAAGGACCAGCCATGAGCTTCACTCGCAAGACTCTCAAAATCCTTGCTCTCATCTACTTTGTTTTGGGCATCGCCAGCCTCGTCACCGCCGGCGTCGGTATCGCCACGGGCGGTCTCGATTCCACGTACGGTTCGTACGCCACGCTCGCAGCGGTCGTGCTTATCGCCAAGGGTCTCGTCGACCTTGCCGCAGGCGTCGCCGGTATCAAGGGCGCCAACAAGCCTTCGCAGGTGGATGGCGCGTTTAAGCTCGGTATTGTTGCCGCAATCGCCACGATTGCGCAGGCCGTGCTCACGCTTCCCGCGTTTGGCGGCGACGCCATCAACTATGGCGCCTTTGTCATCGTGGTGTACGACCTGTTCTTTGTTCAGCAGGCACATGAGGTTAAGGCCGAGAACAAGGACCGCCTGTAGACACCCGTCTCCCATAACCCCTGCTATCAAGCAGCTAAAAAGGGCCGATCGCGCATCTCCGCGGTCGGCCCTTTACGTTTGCCCAGATAAAACCTGCCAAAATAAACCTGTCCCTTTTTGGTAGGTTAGTGGCGGTACTCGGCGATGATGAAGTCGATGTCGGTCTGGAGCGTGTCCAAGTTTGCCAGGCGCTCTTTGTCGGCAGGGCGCGTGCGGTAGTAGTACGGCGTCATCTGGAACA
>USKL01000268.1 GCA_900555225.1 uncultured Collinsella sp. | reverse complement strand
CCCTGGTTGAGCATGGTGTAGACGTGGTCGTCGGCGAGCGAGTAGAGGATATTGCGCCCGTCGCGCCGGAATTTAACCAGGTGCGACTGCTTGAGTGTGCGCAGCTGGTGCGACACCGCGGACTGCGAGGTTTCGGTCGCTTCGGCGATGTCTGCCACGCAGAGCTCGCGGCCCATGAGGGCGTAAAGGATCTTGATACGCGTGGTGTCGCTGAAGACCTTGAACAGGTCGGCGAGGTCGTAGAGAAGCTCCTCGTCGGGAAGGTCCTCGGGCGAGCAGGTGGTGGGGATCACTGGCTCGGTGGCCTCGGTGTCGGGTTTCGTTTCATCAACGCGGATGCTCATTGCAATATCCTTTCATATGAACATACGCTCAAATAACTTACTTCCGATTATATGAGCGTATGTTCATATGTCAATAACGTTTAAGTAATTCATCGCACAAAATGATGGGGAATAGTGGACGAGATTCCGGATTGAGCGGTTTTGATAGTCGATGCCGAGGTGGGTGCCCCCGCGCCGTGCAAAAATTGGAGTATTCTGCAACTATAGGGAGTCTGTTTATCTATTCCGGGCCAAATAATGCAGTTCAAGAGTTATCTTAGGGTGTTAATCCGATGAGTTCTTCCTCAAATGTTGCCTAACGCTCTCACGCAAGAGTGATTTCGCTTCACATTTGGATCCACTCGAGGGTGATAGACACCCGACCCTGCTGAATACTCGCAATTTTGCACATCGCTAGGGTACCCACCTTGTTAGCCGGTCTAGCTTCCGGCCCCGAAGATCCTGCCCTCGGGCGCGAGGCTGCTTGTTTGGGCAAATGATGGGCTGTCGGATTCGACTGTCTGCATGTCATCGATTGCTGTAACTTCATTAATTGTCGGGTCATCCAGCGTGATGCCTTCGAGTGTTGCTTTTTCGAGGTCGATTCGTTGGCGCTCTTCGGAATCCTGGCGAAGCTGCTTCTGAATTCGCCTTTTCTCTTCTATAAACCTTCTGAGCACAAACTGTCTCAGGTCCTCTTGCATGATTTGAAAGTCTTTTGGTAGACGCGAGGGGCGTACGCCCTCTTTCCGCTGGATTGCTTCCATGACCCTAACGAAAGAGCTGGCATGCATAAAGGAATAACGGCTGACGGTGATGATTCCGTATCCCATGGACGCAAGCGCATTCTTGCGTTCCTCATCGATGGCGCGGTCTTCTTCCGCGTCATGATAAAAACCGTTGTATTCAATGTCTGTGCGAGATTTCTTTAGATACGCGTCCATAAAGAACTTTTTGCGTCTCGTGAGATTCTTTGCGGCGGCGGTGACCTGCACCTCGTAATCGGTCTCAATTCCCTTAATACCAAGCCCTCCTTCGCTTTTGGGCAGCGTTAGCATCATGACAAATGCCGTTTCCATGGGAGACCGGCATCCGTCGCGTACACATTGGATCGCCTTTCGGGCAAGGGCCAAACCGTCGCATCTGGTAATGGAATTAAAGAACTGCTTTAACCTCTCGGTCGAGGTGAGCGCGAAACGCTCGTTATAAGAGGTGGAAGAGCCGGTTCCAAGGGAGTAAGCGCTGCACAATTCAAAGTAGTACTCCACCAGTTCGCGAAAAGGGAGATAGGTGGCGGCTTGAAGTGCGCAAAGCTCAACGCCAACAATGAAGATGCCATCTTTGAGCTCTATAAAGCGTGAGTTCGAGAATCGTTTTGACGAAACGTGGCATTGACAGTTCATTGCATAGCGCGCATTCCTGCGATCAAACACCATCACCTCGAGGGAATCATTTGCGCCGAGGGAAACATCATGTTTGGTGAGCCATTCTGCGGCTGCGTCAAGGAGCGTTCCGGTGGGACATGATCCGTAAATCGCGGCAGGGTTACAGGACTCGATGCCTTTCGCAGACACCGAATGCACGGCCTGGTAGACCGCTTTTGCAGTGGTATGTGACAATACGATACTCATGGTATATATCGTGTCAGCTAATGCCGTGTTGATGGCGCTGAGTGAAAAAGTCGTTTTAGAGGTCTAACCAAATGCTGTCCAAAAGCTTGACGCAATTATGAGTTGGTATGCCCTAAATAAAAGTTTTCGCAGCTTAGCTATAGCATATAACTACTCAATTGCTGCACATTTGATTGTGATGCATCACCATTCGACAACGAATTACGTGTCGGGAATTGGCCAAAATCGTTCAAATGAGGGTTCAGAATTTGTGATGGCAGATCTATCTGTGGAATGTAGGGCGGCCCCGCTGCGGGGTTTTCCGCTGCGAGGCCGCTCGTGATCTACGCCGGAGTTTGTCGTAGACGTTTCTACTTGGCAAACAGGTTCTTGAGGTTGAACTCGGCTTGGACGGTGCGGAGCATGAGGTCGGTGTCGTCCAGACCCAGATGCTGCTCGTTGGCATCGGCGGCGAGGGTGCCACGGCGGCGCGCCCAGTTCTCGAGCGCGGCGGGCGCGGACTCGCGGGGGAGCGAGCGCACGTCGGCGTCCAAGCTGCGGCAGATCTGGCGCGAGTCGATGACGATAATCTTGCCGGCGCGGCGTGCCTCGGCGTAACCGTCCAGATGAATTTTGAACCAGCTGTCCTCGAACGCGGCGTTATGCGCCATGTACGGGTACTTCTTCATAAGCTTGAGCAGCTGCTTCTGCAATTCCTTGTTCTCGCGGAAGGGCGTTTTGCCGTCGATGTCGTCCCAGGTGATGTGGTGGATATTCGACA
>USKL01000267.1 GCA_900555225.1 uncultured Collinsella sp. | reverse complement strand
CCTGGGCAAAGTCGCGCGTATCCGAGCACGTCACGATCGATATCTTCAACTCCATAGCGTTCCTCCTATAGCACCGTTCCCTCGGGCAGGTCGACGCGCACAACGTCCACGGCATCTCCCACCTTGAGCTCGCACGGTCCTTCGTCAATACGCAACAGGCAGTTCGCACGCTGCATAGTTCCAAGCAGCGCCGAGTTCTGCGTCTTGGCCTCGGTCACCAACATTCACCGGTCTCGGGGTCGCGCAAAACCGTGGCGCGATCGAAGAAGCGTCGGTCCTGGCGCTTCTTCACGCCGTGTGTGAGCGTCGCCTGCTGCACGGGACGCACGCCCTCGGAAAAGCCGCGCATCTTGCGAATCGCCGGGCGGGCGAGCATCTCGAAGCCCACATACGCCGCCGCGGGATTGCCCGAAAGCCCCAAATATGGCTTGTCCCCAAGCAGACCAAACGTGATGGCTTTGCCCGGACGCATCGAGATGCGATCGAACAGCACCTCGCCCTCGCGCCTGACCAGCGCCGTCACATAGTCGTAATCGCCCGAAGAGGCGCCGCCGCTCGTAATGACAAAGTCGCACTCCTGCACGGCACGATGAACCAGCTCGGCAATCGCCTGCTCATCATCGGGCGCAATGCCGTAGAACACGGGCTCGGCGCCGGCATCGAGTGCTTCGGCCATCAACGCCGACGAGTTGGAGTCGCGAATCTGCCCGCGCGCCGGCAGCTCACCCGGCGCGACCAGCTCCGTGCCCAGCGAGATAATGCCCACGCGCGGAGCGGCATGGACCTTCGCGCTCGCGTAACCGGCGCTTGCCAGCAGGCCGGCGCCGGCCGGAGCCACTACCTCACCGGCGCGCATCACGACGTCGCCGGCATGGGCCTCCTCGGCGGCAGAGCGAACGTTCTCCCCCACCTTGGCCGGCGCCGAGAACCTCACACGCGAGCCCTCGCTGCCGTCACCGTCGAGCACATCGACGATCTCGTATTTCACCACGGCATCGGCACCTTCGGGTACCGGCGCGCCCGTCATGATGCGGACCGTCTCGCCCGCGCCGATTACGCCCTCAAACACATGTCCCGCAGCCTCGTGTCCGATAACGTCGAGCGTCACCGGCGCCTCGCCAGACGCCTGCGCCAAGTCCGCCGAGCGCACGGCATATCCGTCCATAGCACTGTTGGCAAACGGCGAGATGTCGATGTCAGCCACCGCGTCCTCGGCCAAGGGAAGACCGGTGGCCTGCCACACGGGAATCTCGACGAGATCGGTCGGAGCAACATGCGACAGGATAATCGACTGTGCGTCCTCCAGCGGAATGAGTTTCTCTGCCATATGCACCTCTTAATGCCACGGCGCACAACAGGGGCGCCGATTCTTTATGCTTGTCTCAGTATAATCCCCCGACGCACGACCGCGACTCGGCCTATATCCGCAAATACACCTGTCGGTTGCAGGCCGCGAAACAGAATGGAAACCAACCCACCGGCTCGTCGCGTTTACCGCGTTTTATAATGCTTGCGTTGCAACCTAAAAGAGGAACGTATGGCTCATAACGACAAACCCGAAAGCGCAAACGAAGCGCAGGATCATTCCCAGCCGCTCGACGAAGGCGGTTTTTTCTCCCTGAACGACGTCATCACGGCAGGCAGGCATCAGCTCACCCGCTCCGAGCACCTCTTGGCTGCCGACACACGCCGCAACGCCCGCAACCTACTCGCGAGCGCCAAGTTGCTCGCACTCGTCATCATTGTCTCGCTCGCCATGGGCGTTGCCGCCTGGGCGTTTTTGGCCTCGCTGAATATCGCGACCGACTATCGCGAGCGCCATGCGTGGGTCTACGCCTTGCTTCCCGTTGTGGGCATGGCCACCGCGTGGGTCTACAAGAACCACGGTCTCGCCGCAAAGCGTGGCAACAACCTGGTCATCGACTCCGCTCTGGGCACCCGCCTTATCCATATGCGCATGGCCGTCCTCACCTTCGTCTGCTCCACGCTCACGCACCTCACCGGCGGATCGGCCGGTCGCGAGGGGGCTGCGGTGCAGATTGGCGGAACCATCGCCAGTAACATCTCGAGCCTCGCCCACCTCGAAAAGCATGACCACCACGACCTCATGCTCGCCGGCATCTCGTCGGCCTTTGGCGCTGTATTCGGTTCGCCCCTTGCCGGAGCTTTCTTTGGCATGGAGATGTGCTTTATCGGCAAGATCGACTACACCGCGGGCATCTACTGCCTGGTCGCCTCGTTTACCGGCTACTTTACATCACTCGCCCTGGGTACCGAGTACGAAGCGAATGTCATCGCCAGCGTCCCCGACATGACGCCCAAAACGGTCGTCATCGTTGTTATCAGCGCCATCATCTTCGGTCTAACGGCACGCCTCTTTGCCTGGTCGGTTCGGACCGTCAAGGGCCTGTACGGTCGTATTATCACCAATTACCTCGTTCGCGCACTTATAGGCGCACTCGTGGTTTTGGCTGCCTATGCCCTCCTCGACGCCTGGGACTACGCCGGCCTTTCCACGTGGCTTTCCGGCGCCGGGTTCGCCGGTAACACGACCCTTGCCGACGCAGCCATCAAGCTCGTGGTGACGGCGCTTACCCTAGGCGCGGGCTTCCAAGGCGGCGAGGTCACGCCCCTGTTTGGCATCGGTGCAGCGCTCGGCGGTTGGATCGGTTGCCTCGTCGGAATCGACCCCAGCTTTCTGGCGGCGCTGGGCAT
>USKL01000266.1 GCA_900555225.1 uncultured Collinsella sp. | reverse complement strand
GGCACCAACGACCTGTCTGTGATTTCCTCTGCGAAGCCCGATGCCATTGCTTCCATGCTGGCGGCACCCGTAGCGGTCGACCGCATCGCGCTCTATCCCGTTGCCAACTATGGTTCCGCGATGGCTCCGTTCTACACGATTTTGTCTATTTGGGTCGGTGCGATCATTCTGGTCGCCATGTTGAAAGTATCGATTTCCGACCATGAGAAGGCTCGTATCTTAGGGTTGGGCAATGATCTGCCGCTCGGTTCGGAAGTGGGTCTTCGCGAGGCCATGATTGCCGGGCGGATTGCCGGACCGGCCGCCGCGTTGGATGTGCTGAAGAAGCCGCGTGCCGAGGCTCCCGGCAATGCGCGGCAGTTCGGTTTACGCTTGCACCACGAATATTTCGGCCGATACATGATTTTCGGTTTCCTTGCTTTGCTGCAAGGTACGCTGGTGTGCTTGGGCGATATGTTCTATCTCGGCGTGCAGTGTGAGCATCCGATTCAGTTCTTGATGGTCGGGTGGTTGTCTGCACTGGTGTTCTCGAATATTGTGTATACGCTGACCCTGTCGTTCGGTGATATCGGCAAAGCCATTGCCGTAGTACTGCTGGTTATGCAGGTAGCCGGTTCCGGCGGCACATTCCCCATTGAAACACTGCCGACGTTCTTCCAGGTCGTTTCTAAATGGCTACTGTTCCCCTATGCGGTGGATGCGATGCATTCGGCCATGGCAGGCTCATTCGGCATGGAATACTGGGTTTCCATGGGCAAACTGGCACTGTTCCTTGTCCCCTCATTGCTGTTGGGACTTATGTTGCGCAAGCCGGTAATTCGCTTCAACGATTGGGTTATCCGCAACCTTGAAAACACCAAGGTGATGTAAGTGTTGGACGAAGTGTGTCCGAGCGCCCTGAACGCTTAGCAGCCTACGACCTGACGTGTTTGGACCGTAACCTGTCTCAGACACGGCGTTGGCGAGGCCTGTGGAGCTTCTGACGCTAACGTCTACGTGGCTTGTAGCCCTTTTTACGACTGTGTGGCTTGAGTTGCTGGTTCAGCGGTACATGCCGGTAACTGGATTGCGGATCGCGATGCGTGAGATGCCAGCATCCGCAAAATTCGCAACGGTACACCCATAGCTCAACTCCGCGCTCGATTAGGCTTTGATCAGCGGCACGCTGAACCTGCGCCTTATCGTGATACATGATTTTATTCGACGTAGCGCAACGTTTAGGGGTGAAGTAATGCATAGCAGAAGCCAGTGTAGAGCGACCCCATAACCAAGCCAGTTTGGCGGATTCTAGTGGTGGTTGCAACACCTGAGGTTTGAGCGGCCTTCCATGGTCACGTTGTCGGTTGTTGAGGTTATCACGCGGCGTCGAGCAGTTCGATGATCTTCTCGCTTGGTTTCATGAACCCGAGGGTTTTGCGTGGCCGGTCGTTGAGTTCCTCGGCGACCGCGTCGAGGTAGTCCTCCGGGTAGACGGATAGGTCGGTGCCTTTGGGGAAGTACTGGCGCAGGAGCCCGTTGGTGTTCTCGTTGGTGCCGCGCTGCCACGGGGAGTGCGGGTCGCAGAAGTAGACGGCCATGTCCAGCGAGGCGCCGATCCGTTTGTGCAGGGCGAGTTCCGCTCCCTGGTCCCAGGTCAGGCTGTTGCGCAGGAGTTTGGGCAGGTGCTGCATCTTGTCGATGATGGCCTGCTGGACGTGTTCGGCGTCGTGCCCGTCGGGCAGGTGCAGCAGGATCGTGAACCTGGTGGTGCGCTCGACGAGCGTGCCGATCGCGCTTTTGTTGCGGCTGCCGGTGATGAGATCGCCCTCCCAGTGGCCCGGGACCGCCCGGTCCTCGATCTCCGGGGGTCGCTCCGAGATCATGGCCATGGGTTCGCGGAAACGGGGTTTGCGGCCTTGGCCGCCTTGGGGTCTGCGGGCGGTTCGCCCCTGCCTCATGGCGCGTTTCAGCTCCTGCTTGAGTTCGCCCCTGGCCTGCAGGTAGATGGCCTGGTAGATCGTCTCGACGCTCGCGTGCATATCCCCATTATCCGGGAAGTCCAGCCTCAGCCGGTTGGCTATCTGCTCCGGGCTCCAATGCCTGCGCAACCCGGCGGCGATCTCGTCCCACAGTCGCGTGCCCTCGGCCGCCTTGCGCGGTTTGGGGCGTTTGAGCCGGTCCGCGGCCTTCTGCTGGGCGCGGCAGGGCTCGTAACCGCCGGACTCGGGATTCCTGTTGCGCTCGACCTCGCGGCTGACCGTGCCGGGGTCGCGGCCCAGCAGGCGGGCGATGGCGCGGATCGAATCGCCCAGACGCAGACGGTCCGCGATCTGGATGCGCTCCTCCTGGCTCAGGTAGCGCGGATGGAGGGTCTTGGGTTTGTCCATGGTGGAACGATACCAGTCCACCAGGGGTTTCTCGTTCCTTCCCGTGGCGCGCGTCCTGCCGTTGCGCCACGCCTTGCCGGTGCGTTTCGAGACGCCGACCGCGTGCGCGGCCTGGGTGAAGTTCATGCCTTCCTCGTCCAGCAGGCGCACGTACTCGGCGCGTCTCGCCTCGCACATCAGCTTCCTCGTCGGATATTCGACGCCGTTGAACGTCCAACGGTGTTCCCCGCCACGGTCTTCGTTTCGGTGGCTTCTGGTCACCTGACCCTCCTTGCGGTAGGTCAGGTGTTGCAACGATCACTAGAACCCGCCCCAGTCGAGGGGAGCCAGATGGATGTCAGATTACGCGGTATTCGCG
>USKL01000265.1 GCA_900555225.1 uncultured Collinsella sp. | reverse complement strand
GTGAAGATGGAGGCAATACCCAGCACCTGAGCACCGGCCTGGCGCAGCACATCTACCACTTCCAGCACAGAGCCGCCGGTGGAGATCAAATCTTCAATCACCACGACCTTCGTGCCCGGCTCCATTTTGCCCTCAATTTGGTTTTGGCGGCCGTGATCCTTATGACCGGAGCGCACATAACCCATGGGCAGGTCCAAAATGGTAGCGGTAATGGCTGCGTGGGCAATACCCGCCGTGGAGGTGCCCATCAGCATCTCCGCTTCCGGGAACTTCTCTTTTACAATCTCAGCCAGTCCGGCCTCCACATCTTTCCGTACCGCAGGAGCGGACAAAGTCAGCCGGTTGTCGCAGTAAATGGGGCTGTGGATACCGGAAGCCCAGGTAAAGGGATCGTCCGGCTTTAAGAACACAGCACGAATGGACAGCAAATCTTTTGCAATCTGTTCCTTAGTAATGGTCATAATAACACTCCTTAATCTATAAATTCACGGCAGCAGCGTCTGTACGCAGCCACCGGGTCATCGGCAGCGGTAATGGGACGGCCCACCACAATGTGGCTCGCACCGCGCTCGATAGCCTGGGAAGGCGTCGCCACGCGGGACTGGTCACCAAGGGCGGCACCCACCGGACGCACACCCGGAGTCACGATCAGGGCATCGGGACCCAGCAGCTCACGCATGTCGTGAGCCTCCATCGGCGAGCACACGATGCCATCGATGCCGTTGGCCTGAGCGAGCTTTGCCAGGCGGGCGGCCTCCTCGGCCACGGGCGACTCGACGCCGATCTCGCTCAAGGCATCCTGATTCATGCTCGTGAGCACGGTGATGGCGACGAGCTTGGCGCGGTCCTCGCGCGCCTCCTCGGCACCATCGCGGCAGGCAGCGAGCATGGCGCCCGAACCCAAGCCGTGAACCGAGAGCAGGTCGGCACCGGCAAGCGAGGCCGAACGGGCGGCACCGCGAACCTGATGCGGAATATCATGGAACTTAAGGTCAAGGAAGACCTTAAAGCCCAGGTCCTTGAATGTCTTGACGATCTGGGGACCCTCGGCGTAATAGAGCGTCATACCAACCTTGAGCCAGGCGGCATGGCCCGAAAGCTCGTGGGCGAGCTCGAGCGCACGCTCGCGGTCGCAGTCGAGAGCGACGATTACGCGGTCGCGGGCATCGGTCTCTAGCATTCGAAAGCACCTACCAGTTCGTTGATGTCCTTCACGCCCTGGGACTCGGCCCAGGCCTCGAGCTCGTGCGCGATCTTGAGCGAAGCGCACGGATCGACGAAGTTGGCCATGCCGACCGACACGCAGGTGGCGCCGGCCAGGATAAACTCGGCCGCATCCTCGCCGGTCATGACACCGCCGACACCGTTGATGGGGATATCGACGGCCTGGGCAACCTCCCAGACCATGCGCACGGCGATGTGGTGGCACAGCGGGCCCGAAAGGCCGCCCTTGGGCTTTGCCACGCGGGACTTGCGGGTATGGACGTCGATGGCCATGCCCTGAATGGAGTTGATGACCGAAAGGCCGTCGGCGCCGGCAGCCTCGAGGGCCTTGGCAATCTCGGCGACGTTGACCGGCGCCATCTTCACGAACAGCGGCTTATCGGTCACCTTGCGGCAGGCAGCCATAACGGATGAGGCGCCCTCGGGCGTAGAGCCCATGGCGGCGCCGCCGGCGGCGATATTAGGGCAGCTCACGTTGATCTCGTAGCCGGCAGCCCAGGGGCACAGCTCGACATACATCTCGAGCGCGCGGACAAACTCGTCAACGGAGTGGCCGGCAACCTGACAGATGACCTGGCAGCCGTCCTTGGACAGCTGTTCGAGCCACGGGCCGGACTCGCGGGCAAAGGCAGCCACGCCGGGGTTCTGAAGGCCCACGGAGTTGATCATACCGCCGGGAACCTCGGCCATGCGGGGCGCGGGGTTGCCGGGCCAGGGCTCGGCTGCGCAACCCTTGGTGGTGATGGCACCCAGCTGGGAGACATCAAAGAAGTTCTGGAACTGCCAGCCGTAGCCAAAGGTACCGGCTGCGGTGTTGATGGGGTTCTGCATCTTGACGCCGCCGAAATCGACGGCCATGTTCACGGTACCCACTAGAAGACCACCACCTTGGAAGCATCGAACACGGGGCCGCACATGCAAGCACCCTTCATACCGTCGACCGTCTCGACATTGCAGGTGTTGCAGGCGCCAAAGCCACAGCTCATCATGCGCTCGAGCGACACCTCGCAGTACACACCGGCCTCAGCGGCAGCGGCGGCGACTTTCTTCATCATGACGGCGGGACCGCAGCTGGCGACGTAGTCGTAGCCGCCCTCGCCGAGCAGCTCGGCTGCCGGGTCGGTGCAAAAACCTTGCGTACCCAGCGTACCGTCGTCGGTGCACACGTTAACCGTGGCGCCCAGCGCGCGGAACTCATCGATGCCCACGGCCTTGGACGCGGTGCCAAAGCCCAAGCACACGTCGACGGCCACACCCTGCTCGGCAAGCTTACCGGCCAGGCAGAGGACAGGCGGAACGCCGATGCCACCGGCGACAAGCAGGGCCTTCCTGGTGCCCTCGGGTACAATCCAGCCGCGGCCACCGGGGCCCAGCAGGTTAGAGGTGGAGCCAGGTCCCATCTGGGACAAACGACGGGTATCGTCGCCCACGACGGCGTACCACAACTCGACGGTGCCGGCCTCGGCGTCGGCGCGGTAGTAGCTCAGGGGCACACGAAGCAGCGAGGACGCATCACCGGGCACGGCGATGTTCACAAACTGACCGGG
>USKL01000264.1 GCA_900555225.1 uncultured Collinsella sp. | reverse complement strand
GGCACGATCTACACCGGCGCCTCCGAGACTGGCACGTTCGCCCGCCTGGATGATAGCGGTGCCGAGTTTGCGGGCTCGGGTTCCAAGGAAGATTATTACGATTTTGGCTTGAACTACGGTAGCGACGCTTCGTCGAGTTCGACCTCTGACGGTCTGGTCCGTCATCGCCATCGCAAGGGCGAGCGCAAAAAGCGTCACACCGGCGCCATTATTGCCGCTGTAGTCGCGGTGCTTCTCGTTGCGCTTGGCGCAAGCGGCTTTATGCTGCTTAACTCGGCAAAGACCGTAAAGAGCGAAGCGAAGGAGGCTGTCGAGATCGTCGGTGGCCTTAAGGACAAGGTCACGTCGGGCGATTTTTCGACGCTGCCTGACGACGCGAAGAAGATCGATGAGCTCTGCAACAGCATGAAGGCGGAGACCTCGAGCCCGCTGTGGGCGGCGGCTTCGTTTATCCCGGTGTATGGCAGCGATATCAATGCGGCCCGCACCATGATTGACGCCCTGTCCGATGTCTCGAGCAATGCGCTGGTTCCCATGGCCGATAACCTTTCGCAGGCTACGCCCGGCAAACTGTTCCAGGACGGCATGATTAACGTGTCCGCGCTGCAGGCGGTCGCCGATTCGCTTTCCAGCAGCTCGAAGGTGTTCAAGAGCGCCAACGAGAAGATCCAGGGCATTGGCGATACTCATATTTCTCAGGTGACCGAGCTGGTCGATAAGGCCAAGGACGGCTTTGCCACCCTCAACGGTGCGGTTGACGCGGCGGAGAAGGTCGCCCCCGTCCTTCCCCAGATGCTCGGCGCCAACGGCCAGACGCGCAACTACCTTATGTACGCCATGAACAACGTCGAGATTCGTGCTTGCGGCGGCTTTGGCGGTTCGCAGGGCCTGATTTCGGTCACTGACGGCCAGATGTCGATTGGCGAGTTTGTTCCCCGCATTGGACTCAGCGAGGATGAGGCAGTCGAGAGCGTCGACGAAGAGGATGAGGCGCTGTTCGGCAACCACAGTAACCTGTACAACTCGGGCAATACCTATTCGCCTGATTGGCCCCGCAACTCGCAGCGTGTCGCCGCGCTGTGGAAGTCCCAGTATGGACAGGACGTTGATGGCGTCATCGGTATCGACCCGGTGTTCCTGCAGTATCTGCTGGGCCTGGTCGGTAATGTCTCGCTGCCCGACGGAACGGTTGTCGACGGCACCAACGCGGCGAAGGTTCTCATGCACGATGTGTATTGGAACTATCCGGTCGAGGAATCGGACGGCATCTTTGCGGCTGTTGCCAGCGCCGCCTTCGACAAGATTCTCGGTGGCATCGGTGACGTCGACGTTACAAAGCTTGTCGGTGCATTCGAGCGCGGTGCCGAAGAGGGCCGTCTGATTGCTTGGATGAGAAACGATGATGAGCAGAATGCCATCAAAGAGACGGGCATTGACGCTTCGCTGCCCGATCCGGATGACCCGAGTGCCGATCCTGTTGCCGGCGTTTACTTTAACAACCTGAGCTTCTCCAAGCTCGACTGGTATCTGAACGCCGACACGCAGATCGGCCAGGGCATCAAGAACGGCGACGGCACGTGCTCGTATCGCATCACCGTTACTCTGACGAACATCATGACGCAGGAGGAGGCAGGCAAGCTGCCCGACTACGTTGCGGCGAGCGCACCCGATGCCGCGCGTGACGACGAACGCCTGAATGTCTCGTTGTTTGCCCCGACGGGCGGCAACATCAGTGACCTTACGGTTGAGGGCACACAGTTTGGTCTTGGCGCCGCTACGTGGCATGGAATCCCCTTCTATTCGGGCACCGTTGACCTGCATGCTGGCGAGACGACGACGATCACGTATACGCTGACCACGTCGGCCGAGGCGGGGGACAAGCCGCTTACGCTGCGTCAGACTCCTACATGCCAGGCAGCTCGCGACAGCGCGTCGGCGTAGGGTTTTTCTGGTAGCGCAGATAATCGAGTACCATTTTGGGGCGGACAGGCAATCTGTTCGCCCCTATTTTGTAAGGAGAGCGCATGAAGTACTTTGGCACCGACGGCTTTCGCGGTGAGGCCAACGTTGGGCTGACGGTAGAGCACGCTTATAAGATTGGCCGTTTTGTGGGCTGGTATTACGGCGCCAACCGCGAGCGCAAGGCACGCGTGATCGTGGGCAAGGACACGCGTCGCTCGAGTTATATGTTTGAGGCGGCGCTGGTGAGCGGCCTGGTCGCGAGCGGTGCGGACGCCTATATGCTGCACGTGATCCCCACGCCGGGCGTAGCGCATCAGACTGTGGAAGGCTGCTTCGATTGCGGCATCATGATCAGCGCGAGCCACAACCCGTTTTGCGATAACGGCATTAAGCTCGTCAACAGCGACGGCTTTAAGATGGACGAGGACGTCCTGGAGCTCATTGAGGACTACATCGATGGCAAGAGCGAGGTGCCGCTGGCAACGGGCAACCACATCGGTGCCACGGTGGACTACATGCAGGGCCGCAACCGCTACATTGCTTCGCTCATTGCAAGTGCGAACTTTTCGCTGCAGGGCGTCAAGATCGGTATCGACTGCGCCAACGGCTCGGCTTCCTCGGTGGCCAAGCCGGTGTTCGACGCGCTGGGCGCCGACGTGCGCGTGATCAACGCCGCGCCCGATGGCTTTAACATCAACGTCGACTGCGGCTCCACGCATATGGAGCGCCTACAGCGCCACGTGGTGGAGCAGGGCCTGGATGTGGGATTTGCCTACGACGGCGATGCCGACCGCTGCCTTGCCGTGGAC
>USKL01000263.1 GCA_900555225.1 uncultured Collinsella sp. | reverse complement strand
GTTCGTTTTCGCATGCGGTATAGCCGCCGCATCGAGATATGCCGAGTATGGGTTCGGCGCCATGGCTGCATGCGCTGCCATGAATTGCGTATCGCAGGGAAGGGGTACCAACAATGGATATGTCTCGTCGTCAGTTTGTTGGTCTAGCCGGCTCGCTCGCTACGGTGCTTGGCCTTGGTCTTGTCGGTTGCGGCGGTGGTGCCGGCAAGGGCTCCGCTGCTGGCTCTGCCGCGGCCAAGGATGTGAAGGGCGCTGCGGAGTCCAAGAAGCTCGTGGTGGGCTTTGATAAGTCCTATCCTCCGTACGGCTTTGTGGGCGACGATGGCGAGTACACCGGCTTTGATCTCGATCTTGCCAAGGCTGTTGCCGATAAGCAGGGCTGGGAGGTCAAATACGAGGCCATCGACTGGGATGCCAAGGATACGCTGCTTAACTCGGGCGCCATCAACTGCATCTGGAACGGCTTTACCATGGAGGGCCGTGAGGACGACTACACGTTCTCCGAGCCGTACATGCTCAACGAGCAGGTGCTGGTGGTCAAGAAGGATGCGGGCATCAAGGGCTGGGACGATCTTGCCGGCAAGACTGTGATTACCCAGACTGATTCCGCTGCGCAGGACGTGCTTGAGGGTGACCAGAAGGATCTGGCAGCGACGTTTGCCACGCTCGACACGATCGGCGAGTACAACACGGCCTTTATGCAGCTCGAGAGCGGCGCGGTCGATGCCGTGGCGTGCGATCTTTCGATTGCCCAGTATCAGCTTGCCGCCAAGCCCGATGCCTATACGCAGCTTGATGAGCCGCTGTCCAGCGAGCACTACGCCGTTGGCTTTAAGAAGGGCGACACCAAGTCGGCCGATGCTGTAGCCGAGTCGCTCAAGGCGCTCTACGAGGACGGCACGGTCAAGGACCTCTGCGATAAATATTCAAGCTATGGTTTGTCTTTCGATAATTGGGTGCTCAAGTAATGTCTATTCAGGTCATGATGCAGATGCTTGGCCAGGGGTTCTTGGTCAGTTTGCAGCTGTTTGTGTTGACGCTGCTCGGGTCGATTCCGCTGGGAATTCCCGTGGCGTTTATGCGCATGAGCAAAATCGCGCCGCTTCGCTGGATTGCGCGCATCTACATTTCGGTCATGCGCGGTACGCCGCTCATGCTGCAGATGTTTGCCATCTACTTTGCCCCGTACTACGTGTTTGGCATTTCGCTCACGCCCGATTCCAAGTGGACGGCGTGCGTCGTGGCGTTCATCATCAACTACGCCGGTTACTTTGCCGAGATCTATCGCTCGGGCTTGCAGTCCATTCCGCGCGGTCAATACGAGGCTGCCGAGGTGCTGGGCTATTCGCGCGTGCAGACGTTTCTGTATATCGTGATGCCTCAGGTCGCCAAGCGTATTCTGCCGGCGATGGGCAACGAGATCATCACGCTGGTCAAGGACACGTCGCTGGCGTTTGCCATTGGCGTGGGCGAGATGTTCTCGACCGCCAAGGCCCTGGTTGCCTCGCAGGTGAGCATGGTACCGTTTGCGATCGCGGCGCTGATTTACTGGGTCTTTAACTTTGTGGTCGAGATGCTGCTGGGCGCCGCCGAAAAGAAGCTGGACTATTATCATGACTAGATCGTTCCGCCGTTCTAACGAACGGCGGACTGCTCGACGCTGCGCGCGTGCCTGACGGCCAATCTGCTCCTCAAACCGTCGCTTGCGTACAGAAGTACGCGACGCTCCTCTTTCGGAGCACATTGTCTCGCCAGTCACACGCTCGCTGTCTTTTTAAACACATGGAGGTTCCCGTGTCCGGAACGGTAATGAATATAGCGAACGCGCGCAAGGCGTTTGGCGGCAATGAGGTGCTCAAGGATATCTCGCTCGAGGTAAAGCGTGGAGAGGTCGTGGCGATTATCGGGCCTTCGGGTGGCGGCAAGTCCACGCTGCTGCGGTGTGCCACGCTGCTCGAGACGCTCGACGGAGGCTCGCTCTCGTTTGGCGACCTTGCCGTTGCGACGGATGCGGGTTCGGGCGCGGTCTATGCGAAGGGCGATGTACCCAAGCAGGCGCGCTCGCGATTCGGCCTGGTGTTCCAAAATTACAACCTGTTCCCGCACTATACCGTGATGAAAAACATCATCGACGCGCCGATCCGCGTGCTTAAGCGCCCGCGCGAGCAGGCGGAAGCTCGTGCGCATGAATTGATTGCTCAGATGGGGCTTGTGGGCAACGAGAACAAGGTTCCGTGTGAGCTTTCGGGCGGTCAGCAACAGCGCGTGAGTATTGCCCGCGCCCTAGCGCTCGACCCGGAGATCCTGTTCTTTGACGAGCCGACCTCGGCACTCGATCCCGAGCTGACGGCCGAGGTGCTGCGTGTCATTAAAGACCTTGCGGCGCAGAATATGACGATGGTGATCGTGACCCACGCAATGCAGTTTGCGCGCGATGTTGCCGATCGTGTGGTCTTTATGGATGGCGGCCGCATTGTCGAGGAGGGGCCTGCCGATCAGGTTATCGACCATCCGCGCGAGCAGCGCACGCGTGAGTTCTTGAGCCGTATCGAGGGGTAGGCTCAGGTATTTACTCAACTATTAATTGAGGCGAAGCCGCCGCAGGTCTTACGGTCTGTGGCGGCTTTTTGTTTGCATCGACGGGGTTCAATAATCGCCCCACAAGCTTGTCTCTTCCTCTCGCCGCCTGTATTCATACGTGTGCCGAAAGGTATGCATGGACAGCCGCCCGTGAGGGTAGGGTGGTGGCATAGGACATTTGGAGGGTGAGTCGGCTCGGCTGCCGACCATGCTGCTCCC
>USKL01000262.1 GCA_900555225.1 uncultured Collinsella sp. | reverse complement strand
CCGTATGCTCCGCCGCTACCGCGCGGCCGTATCCGAGGGCGACGAAGAAGCTATGAGCCGCGTGACCAAATGGATTCGCGGCGAGTACCGCGCCAAGAGTGAGGCACGCGCCGAGCTGGGCTCCTCAACCATCATCAGCGATGACGACTGGTACGACTACGTCAAACTCATCGCTCGTTTTTTGGTTTGCAGCGGCTACAAGGGCATGCTGGTGCTCATCGACGAGCTCGTGAATCTGTATAAGATTCCCAACGCTATCACGCGCCAGTACAACTACGAGAAAATCCTGACCATGTACAACGACACGCTTCAGGGCAAAGCGCAGTACCTGGGCATGATTATGGGCGGCACGCCAACCTCCATCGAAGACCGCCGCCGCGGCGTGTTCTCCTACGAAGCCCTGCGCAGCCGACTCGCTCAGGGCCGCTTTGCGCGCGAGGACCTTAAGGACATGCTCGCGCCCATCATCCGCCTACAGCCACTCACCTATGAGGAACTGCTGGTGCTGATCGAAAAACTCATGCAGATCCATGCCGGCTACTTTGGCTGGACGCCCTCGCTTACCGAAAACGACTTGGTGGACTTCCTCAAGATTGAGTTTGGCCGCGTGGGAGCCGATACGCACTTAACGCCGCGTGAAATCATTCGTGACTTTATCGAGCTGCTCGACATCCTATGCCAAAACCCCGATGCTAACGTGGCCGAGTTGCTGCAAAGCGTCGGTGGCGACGCGCTGGCGCCGGCAGCCGCAACAGGTGACACCGATACCGCAGGCGAAGACCGCAACTTCGCCGAGTTCACCATCTAACCTGCCAAAAAGGGACAGGTTTATTTTGGCAGGTTTTATCTGGGCAAACGTCGAGACAGTAATGTAGCGAGCCACTGCTCACCGCGTTAAGAGATTCGTATTTGAGAGGAGGCCCCGTGAACGCCTTTGACCGATATGCTCCGTTTATCCAAGACTTCATCTACTCCCACGATCTTTAACACGCAAGATAATGTGCTCCTGACGGCATCCACGGCTTCCGGCAAAACCGAGGCAGCCTTCTTTCCCATCCTGACCGAGTTTTGGGAGAACCCGCCCGCGAGCGTAGGCGCCCTCTACATCGGCCCCCTCAAAGCGCTCATCAATGATCAGTTCGTCCGTCTCAACGACCTCTGCGAAGAGGCCGATATCCCTGTCTGGCACTGGCATGGCGATGTCTCGCAGTCGCACAAGGCTAAGCTCATAAAAAAACCGAGCGGCATCTTGCAGATTACGCCCGAGTCACTCGAGGCGCTCTTAATCCATAAGCACATGGCGATCCCGCGCATGTTCTGCGACCTGCGCTACGTGGTCATCGACGAGGTCCATTCGCTCATGCGCGGCGACCGCGGCGGTCAGACGCTCTGCCTTATCGAGCGCCTCTCGCGCATGGCAGGCGTGCAGCCCCGCCGCATCGGCCTTTCGGCCACCATCGGTGACCCCGAGCGTACGGGTGCCTTCCTCTCGCAGGGAACAGGACGCGATTGCATCATCCCCCGCTTTGAGGAGCCGCGCCGCGTGTGGCGTATCTCCATGGAGCACTTCTACAACTCGGGTCCCCAGGCGCAACAACGAGGATTCGAGAGCACGGGTCCTCAAGAGGCCGAAGTGCTTGCGTGCGAGCGCATTGAGGCAGCGGCACCCGCGGCACTGCCCGCATCCGGACAAGACATGCGTCACAGCGGACAGCTCACACAAGAGGAGCGCCGTCAACGTCGTGAGCGGGCACGGGACAAGGCTACCTCCAGGGATCGCCGCACTTCGTCGGCCCCCGAGGGCGAAGTCGACATCCCCCGAGCACCCGAACAGGCATTACTCAACCCCACCGACACGGCGCCAGACAACGCCGACCCCGGCATGGGCTATATCTTTGAGCACACACGCGGCCGCAAGTGCCTGGTCTTTGCCAACTCGCGCGAGGAGGCAGAGGCCGTGTGCTCCATGCTGCGCAGCTACTGCGAGAGCCGGCACGAGCCCGACCGCTTTCTCATCCACCATGGCAACTTGTCCGCTTCATATCGGGAAAGCGCAGAAGAAGAGATGAAAGATGATGATTCGCTGCTTTCGGTCTGTGCCACTGCCACGCTGGAGCTGGGCATCGACATCGGGCGGCTGGAGCGCGCGTTCCAAATCGGCTACAAGATGCACACGCTGGCCATGAAGATGTGCCGCCCGGGCGTCGTCGAGCGCGAAATCGCGGGCGCCATCGAAGGCATCGCCAAATCCTACGGTTCGGGCGTGTCGTTCCCGTCGATCGTCTCACAGCACGGCGAAACGCTGCATAACCTCAACGCCGACGGCGTACTGGAAGAGGGACGTCTGCTGCTGTGCGACGCGGGCGGCGAAACGGTCGACAACTACTGCTCCGACCACACCCGCACCTACCCCGTAAGCGGGAAATTCACGCAGAAACAGAAGGATGTCTACAACATCGTGCTGGCGGCACACGACCATGTGGCCAACATCGTCAAACCGCACATGATGTACTCCGAGATACACAACGCCGCCTACACGACGCTGGCCGAAGGGCTTGCCGGAATAGGGCTGATCAAGGGATCGGCGGCCGACGCCGTGGCCGCGGGTGCCATGACGATGTTCATGCCCCACGGGCTGGGACACGGGCTGGGCATGGACGTGCACGACTGCGAGGCGATGGGCGAGCGGAGCTTCGACTTCTCCTCGATCGCCCAACGCGCCGCCAAGTCCGCGACCTGCATTTACCGTGCGGCGTGGCGCCTCGAACCGGGGACGGTAATGACCGACGAACCGGGGCTCTA